>JALFXR010000034.1 GCA_022787405.1 Bacillota bacterium | reverse complement strand
AATTTCACGAGGGTGTGACATGTATCGTAGGCCCTAATGGAAGCGGAAAGAGCAACATAAGCGATGCTATCAGATGGGTTCTGGGCGAGCAGAGCCCAAAGATGCTGAGAGGCGGCAAGATGGAGGAGGTTATCTTCTCCGGCACAGCCAGCAGAAAGTCAAGAGGCATGGCAGAGGTAACTTTGGTAATAGATAACTCTACGGGAATTCTGCCTATAGATTATAATGAAGTGGCTATTACCAGAAGAATGTACCGATCCGGTGAAAGTGAGTATCTTATAAACAATAACCATTGTCGTCTTAGAGATATAAGAGAACTCATTATGGACACAGGCATAGGTGTCGACGGGTATTCTATAATCGGGCAGGGTAAAATCGCTGAGATAGTGAGCAGCAAACCTGAAAGCAGACGAGAAATTTTTGAAGAAGCCGCCGGTGTTGTTATGTACAAAAGCAAGAAAGCGGAGGCAGAGAGAAAGCTCGCAGGTGCCAATGCAAATCTGGAAAGAGTAAACGATATAATAGGTGAAATAGAAGGAAGAATAGATGGACTGAGGGAGGACAGTTCCAAGGCTAAAGAGTATCTGGAGTTAAAGGACAGGTACAGAGAGCTGGAAATAAACATCACATTAAAGAATGTTGAAAAACTGGACAGCTCAAATACGGCACTCAAAGAGGATGCGGGACAGCTTGCCGAAAATATTGAAAAGCTCACTGCCAGAAAACGGGAAATAGATGAAAAGCTCACGGCAGGAAGGGCCAGAAACGAAAGTCTGGAGCAGCTTGGAAGCCAAGCAAGGGACAAGCTCCTCATCAAGGTTGAGGAAATAAACAGACTTACAAGCAAGAACCAGTTGGATACTGAGAAGGCTGCGGGATTCGACAGAGATTACGCCAGAATAAAGGAAGAAATAAGCCAGCTGGAGGAGAAGCTTGCCAGAGAGGCCGAAAATGCAGAGAACCTTGAAGATAATAAGGAATCTGTTCTGGCAGAACTGAAGGCAGAGCAGGAAAGACTTGGAGCAAAGGCAGAGGCATATAATCAGATAACAGAGGAATCTCTCAAGCTTTCCGAGAACATAGAAAATGAAAAAAATCAGATGTTTGCTCTTCACAGCAAAGTGTCCGCAAAGCGTTCTGAAGCCAAGAGCATGGACAGCTACAAGGAATCTCTCATCAAAAGAAAAGAGCAGATTTTATCAGAGGGTGCTGAAATAGAAGAAAACACAAAGGCTTTCAGAGATGCTGTTGAGAAGACCAAAACTCGTCAAAAAGAAAATTCCATCATACTGAAGCAGATTTCAGAGCAACTTAATACTTTGAGAGCAGACAGTCTAATCTGCAGCGACAATATTAAAAAACTCACAGCAGATGCAGAAGATATCAAAATAAGAGAAAGTCAGCTCACGTCCAGAAAAAAGACCATCGAAGAGATGGAAAACAATTATGAAGGATATAATGGTGCAGTAAGATTCATTATGAAATCAGGCATCAGAGGCATTGACGGAGTGGTAGCAGAGCTGATGAAAGTACCGTCAGGACTTGAGATTGCGGTGGAAACCGCCCTGGGAGCAGGTATGCAGAATATCGTCTGCGAAAAAGATGTCAATGCTAAGGAGGCTATCAATCTGCTCAAGTCGAATAAGGCAGGAAGACTCACTTTCCTCCCTGTAGAATCGGTGAAATCTTCGCCTGTGAATTTAAACAGGGCCATAAGCGGAGCACCGGGTTTCAGAGGTATTGCAGCTGACTTAGTTGAATACGATGAGAAATATGAGGGGATTTTCAGATATCTCCTCGGCAGAGTTGCTGTAGTAGATAATATGGACAGAGCAATAGCGCTTTCCAAAGCGGGCGGAAGCGGACTCAGATTCGTAACTATTGATGGAGAAATAATAAATGCCAGTGGTGCAATTACCGGAGGTAAATATAAAAATGCCACAGCCAACCTTCTGGCACGCCGCAGTGAGATAGAAAAGCTTACATGCAATATAGATTCCCTGAAAAATGATTATAAAAGAACAGAAGAACAGCTTGATTCGGAAAAGAAGCGAGCTGAGAAACTTGCGTCGGATATGGACGCTATTGAGACCAGACGCCGGAATATGGAAATCGAGGCTGCTGACCTTGCTGCAAAGCTTAATATGCTGGAGGAAAGCGGAAAGGATGCAGAACAGAATACTGCTAAAAAAGAGAGAGAACTTGCGGCTATCGAGCAGGATTTTGCCAATGCGGTAAAACTGTCGGAGGAGGCGTACCGTCAGGCTGATGAGGCAGAGGAAGAGATAAATCGTCTTGATGCGGCAATAAACGAAAAACTTGAAGAATATGAAAATATAAAAGAAAAAGTCAGTGCAGCAGCTGAAGAAATTACTGCGGCCAGAATTGCAAAGACCGACAGAGAAAACAAATATGAATCAGTATGCCAGCTGCTCAGCCGTATTCAGGATGCTATAGATGATTTTACGATTCAGATTGATGACAGGAATGATATGCTGGAAGCCCTGGAAGAAGAGAAAAACAAACTGCTTTTCAACTCGGAGGATGTGGGTGATAAAGTAAGGACTCTAAGTGAAGAAAAGTCTGAACTGGAGGATTACATATCACGTATATCACAGGAAAAGACAGTTCTGCTAGAAGAACTTAACGAGCTTAATTCTGAGTTGTACTCCGTAGGAGACAGTCTGAACGCATATCAGGATCAGAAATATCAGCAGGAAATCAAGCTCGCCAGGAACGAAACACAGCTGGATACCATCAAGGAGAAACTTTGGGACGAATTTGAAATATCCTATGCTCAGGCTCTGGAGCTAAAAAAAGAGGATTTTGCATTAACTCCTGCCGTAAAGGAGAGCAGAGAGATCAGAAACCGCATGAGAGAACTGGGGGATATCAATGTGGGATCTATCAGAGAGTATGAGCAGGTAAGCGAAAGATACGGATTTCTCACTGAACAGCGGGCTGATATTGTGGAAGCCATGGATGAGCTGAGGGCCATAATCAATGATATGGAACGGACCATCAAGACAAGATTCAAAGAAAACTTTGATCAGGTGGTAGTGAACTTCGAGGATATATTCAAGGAACTTTTTGGAGGCGGACATGCTGAACTGAGGCTTGACAACGAGGATAACCCTCTCGAGGCAGGCATTGAGATTATAGCACAGCCACCGGGTAAAAAGCTGCAGAACATCAATCTTATGAGCGGCGGTGAAAAGACTATGACTGCCATTGCCCTTATGTTTGCAGTGCTCAAGACTAAACCGACACCGTTCTGCATTCTGGATGAGGTTGAAGCAGCTCTGGACGATGCCAATATCGACAGATTTGCCGCTTATCTGAAAAAGTTCAATGAAATACAGTTTGCAATAGTAACTCACCAGAAGGCTACTATGGAGCATGCAGATGTGCTTTACGGTGTGACTATGCCTGAACAGGGCATATCCAAGGTGATTTCATTGAGACTGGGAGATAAAATTGACTTATAATAATATGCGAGAGGAGAAAAAATGTCTCTATTTAGTGAAAAAAAATCTTTCTTCGGGAGACTGAGCGAGAAGATTGCCGATGTGGTAATGGCCAGGGCTGAAGTCGATGAGGAGCTGATGGATGAACTTGAGGAAATTCTCATAACATCTGACATAGGCATGGACACCACCATGAATGTAATGACCAGGCTGAGGGATAGAATCAAGAAGGACTATATAACCAGTCCCGATGGTGTAACCAAGGCGCTGAAGGAAATACTCACTGAAGCCGTTGACAAGGGTGAGCGTCAGAGACTCAGTGAAAGAACCCCTCTTGTGATCCTTATGATAGGTATCAATGGAGGAGGCAAGACTACAACCATAGGCAAGCTTGCACATAAGTGCAGGAAACAGGGCAGGACTGTTATGCTGGCGGCCGCCGACACTTTCAGAGCTGCTGCGGCAGAACAGCTTGTGATATGGGGAGAAAGGAACGGTGTAAATGTTATAAGACATCAGGAGGGAGCGGATCCTTCTGCCGTGATTTACGATGCAATTCAGTCCGCAAAGGCTAAGAATATTGATGTGCTCATATGCGATACCGCCGGACGTCTTCAGAATAAAAAGAACCTGATGAACGAACTGGAAAAGATGAATAAGGTTATATCAAGAGAATTTCCGGAAGCAGAAAGAGAGACCCTTCTGGTTCTTGATGCGACCACAGGTAAAAATGCAGTTTCACAGGCCAGTGAATTCGGCCAGGTTGCGGACATTACAGGTATTGTCCTCACAAAGCTGGACGGCACTGCCAAGGGTGGCATAGCTATAACCATATCAGAGGAATTTGACATGCCGATAAAATTTATTGGAGTGGGAGAAGGCATTGAGGACCTTGAGGAATTTGTGCCTGAAACCTTTATAGGAGGAATATTTGATGAGTAAACCTATAGTTGCCATCGTAGGAAGACCCAATGTGGGCAAATCTACTTTCTTTAACCGAATAGTCGGAAAAAGAATATCCATTGTTGAAGATACACCGGGAGTGACGAGAGACAGAATTTATGCAGAGGCAGAGTGGAATTCCGTTCACTTCGCACTGATTGACACAGGCGGTATTGAACCC
>JALFXR010000194.1 GCA_022787405.1 Bacillota bacterium | reverse complement strand
ATGTAGCCCCTTGAAGGGGCGAGCAACAGAGGTAATGACAATAAGGCTTGAACAAAGAGAAAGCCCGCGCCTTTAGACGCGGGTCGGTAACAAGGGCTTATAGCCCTGAGCGAACCACCCGTTTGACGGGTGGAAGCGATTGTCTAAAGGATTTATCGTTGTATTGCATCAGGAGGGATAAATGATTCATCGCATAAAGAAACAGATTTGGCTGACAAAAGAAGAAAATGAATTATTAAAGGATTTTTTCCAGAAAACCTGCCTGTCTGAAGCTGATTATATTCGAATGCTCCTTCGCAACAGGGTGCCCAAGGAAAAACCGGGTGCAGAGTTCTATGAAACAATGAGTCAGCTCAGCCATTTTTCAGATCAGTTGCAGGCAATTTCAATTCAGCTCAAGGAAACAGGTAGCTGTAATGCAGATGTTTTGCAGGATGAGATATTTCGTTGGCATCAGTTTCAGCTTGATGTTGAGAAGCGTTTTCTGGCTCCGGAGGAAGTGCCATGGCGGTAACCAAAATATGGCCGGTTCGTGGCAGACTGGATCACCCCATAGCATACGCAATGAATCCGGAAAAAACAGATGCAAAGCTTTTGCCTGACTCGCTGGAAGATGTAATGAATTACGCGGTCAACGAGGAAAAAACCGAAAAGAAGTTTTATGTATCGGGCATTAACTGCAACCCGGCTATTGCAAGAAGCGAGTTCCAAATAGTAAAGGAGCAGTATGGAAAGACGGGAGGAATCATAGTTTACCATGCGTATCAGAGTTTTTCTGAAGGCGAAGTGACACCGGCAGAGGCACACCGGATAGGCATGGAGTTTGCTAAAACAGTATGGGGAGATAAATACCAGGTGGTGGTTGCCACTCACCTAAATACCCATTGCCTTCATAATCACTTTGTTGTAAATTCAGTGTCATTCAGAGATGGAAAACGGTGCAGACAAAAACAGTGGACGGAATTATCCCGAATTTCAGATGAAATATGCAAAGAGCATCAGCTAAGTATAGTAGAAAGGCATGGAAAAGGATTGCCGCAGCAACTTGCGAAAGCTGAAAGAGAAGGCGCACCGACAAGACTGGTTATTGCCCGAGAAGCATTAGACGAGGGTTTGGCACGATGTTGTAACCTAAGGGAGCTCAAAAGCTTCCTTTTTTCTTTGGGATACATCTGCCAATTTGATGACAACAGGAAATACTGGACAATCAGACAGCGTGACTGGAAGCGGACAATCAGACTTGTGCGCATGGGAGAGCAATACGCCAATGAAGCAATCAGGGAAAGACTGAAAAGCAACTCCCCGGAAGTCAGGAAAGTGGCACCAATTCGTCGAAGAGTAAAAACGAAGAAGAAAGTAAGAGTAAGAAAGAAGACAAACCGAAAAATAGGAGGTTTGAGAGGCTTGTATTGTCACTATTGCTATCTTCTCGGGTACTATCCGAGGAGACAGGCAAAGTTATACAGGGTATCACCTCTTCTCAGGGATGATTTGCTTAAGTTAAACTACATATCACAGGAGGCGAAGCTACTGCAGAAGTATCAGATAGATACCATGGAGCAGCTTTTTCTTCTTGAAGAATCAATTTCAGAAAGGATAAATCAGCTAAAGGAACAACGAAAAACCATGACACCGGAAAGCCGGAAGGTAATCAGCGGTGAAATCAAAGAAAAAGCGCAGCAACTAGTACTTTGCAGGAATATAGCGAAAAGGTCACCTCATATGAAGGAAAAACTGGGGCAAATTGAAAAAGAGAGGAACTGCCGTGACAGAGAGGAAAGAAGCAGAGAGTAAAATGAAATGAGGTAATACAATTGATTAATGTTGGGGAGCGGTCCGGTTCCGGACTTTGCGATATATATAATACATGGGATGAAAACGGATTTGTTCGTCCCGAAATAAAAGAATTAATTAATCCTGATCGGGTTATTTTGACGTTAGAAGTTGGACCTGCTTCAAATGAAGCAAGAAATGAAGCAAGAAAAAATGAATTGAATTATAGAGAAGAAAAAATTCTTGCCGTGATAAAGCTTATGCCAACAATGTCAGCGACTATGATAAGTGAGGAATTAGGTGTTTCAAGGTCAACGGTTGATAGAACGATCAGAAGTTTGAAAGAAAAAGGATATATCATACATGAAGGCTCTACAAAAAAAGGAACATGGAGAATCTTAAAGTAAATAAAGTTATTTAACTCCTGATAGCACAGTCAGGAGTTTTTATTTGTAAGGAGGTAATATTTATGATGCATGGAGCAGATGCAGCAGAACAGATGGTCAGGCTGAGCCTGGAAGGAATGGAAGTGGCCATGAGGATCAGCGGTGCCGGAGCAAAGAACCTTGCAGTGATTTTAGCTGCGGTTTTGCGCGAGGAACAGAAAACACAGGGAAAGACCCGGCTGACCAATCTCATTAAAACCGGCAGGGAGCTGACGGTCTTTACA
>JALFXR010000236.1 GCA_022787405.1 Bacillota bacterium | reverse complement strand
GACTGCCGGCGCATCCTCGTATCTGGTCACCACAACACTGTTTATCTTCAGATCATACTTTCTGAAAATATCGATAAGTCTGAGGACCTCCAGGTCGTAGGTAATTCCGAAATCCTGGCGCGTCTTGCTGTTGATTATATCACCGGAATATATGCAGATTATGATTTCTGCCTGATCCTTCATCTTCTGAAGCAGCTTGATCTTGGCATTTTCGTCAAAGCCAGGAAGCACTCTCATGGCGTGCTTGTCATGAACCAGCTTGCCGCCGAACTCCAGATACAGCCTTTCACTGTTTCCGTGATTAATCCTTTCCAGAATATATTTTGATTGCTCTTCAATGTACTTTTCTGCGTCAAAACCTATCTTTTGCATTTTCCTCTCCTTTTACATTACATCTATTGTCAGTCTGTTACGGCCTTCGGCCATGCCCTCAAGGCTCACATTGTATTCTATATCGATATTGCCCTTCAGTTCTTCCATATTAAGATTGTTCTCCACCCTGCTGGTCAGAACCTCTATATCCATAGGTCCGTAGGGCGTGTTGTAAGTACTGCTGAACCGCTTGCCCTCCTCAAAGTAAAGCTCCGTTCCGAAGCCGATTTCACCGACCCGGCGCATTTTAACAGAGTCTCCCTTGACTTTCAGGGTTGTCTTGCAGCCCACCATGCCGGAAACCTCACTTTCATCATAGATCACATACACCGAGTCGTCCCGCACGTAAAGCTGTCCGTCGGTAATGAATTCCATCTGATCCTCTTCTTTATTATCAAAGCACTGTTTTCCTACTATTTTTAGCGTAATATCTCTCATATCCCAGTTCTATAATCCTTTCAATGGTTTCATGGTACTTTACGCCGGCCGCCTCCCAAAGCAGCGGGAACATGCTGTACTTTGTGAATCCGGGTATTGTATTTATTTCGTTCAGATATATGCTGTCCGTCTTTTTATCTATGAAAAAGTCCACCCTGGCGTATCCTTCTCCGTCGATGGCCGAATAGGCCTTTACAGCCATTTCCCGTATCCGGTCAGTTGTCTCTTCAGAAAGCCTTGCCGGTATGCAGAGCTTCGATGCTCCTCCGTCGCAGTATTTGGCGTTATAATCGTAGAACTCAGCTGAGGGGAGGATTTCTCCCACTGCTGCGGCCTCCGGTACATCGTTTCCGATAATCGCAGTCTCTATTTCTCTGCAGTCTATAAACTCTTCCACGATTATACGTCTGTCGTATTCAAGGGCTTTTTTGAGCGCCTCTCTCAGCTGCTGCCGATCCAACGCCTTGCTTATTCCCACACTCGAGCCCATATTCGCCGGCTTCACGAAGCAAGGGTAACCCAGGCTATTTTCCACACGTTTGGCGACATCATCCGTGCTGTCCTTTACCTGAGCCCTTGTAACAAGCTCCCACCGGCACACTGGAAGTCCCGCCTTTTCGAATATCTCCTTGGATACAGCTTTATCCATGGCCACCGCAGATGCAAGCACCCCGCATCCGCCGTATGGGATGTCGACCATCTCAAGAAGCCCCTGAATCCTGCCGTCCTCACAGTAAGGCCCGTGCATTACAGGCAGGGCAAAATCTATATATTCCTTTAAATCTCCCGGATTAAACTCTGTGCCAACCTTTTCCCATGAGCCGTTTTCAACTATATCCGCTGTAATATCACTGTCACCGTCAATATCTCTGCCAAAAACGCGAGGCACAGCCATCCATCTGCCTTCACGGGTGATTCCTATGTAAAACAAATCGAATTTTTTCTTGTCTATGGCTCTTATTACCGAGGCCGCCGAAAGCAGCGAAACCTCATGTTCTCCCGATTTGCCTCCAAAGATTATTCCTATCCTTTTATTTCCCATAGTTCCTAGCACCTCCACTTCATTATATTTTCCTTACGCTTGCCAGAATTCTTTCCAGATGCTCTTTATCGAAGTGATATTTTTTGCAGCAGAACTGACATACCATTTCGGCCTGTCCGTCTTCCTTTATGATATCTTCAAGATCCTTTTCCCCTATGGTCATGAGCACCTGCTCAAGTCTTTCCTCGGAGCAGTCGCATTCCCATCTCAAAGTTTTGTATTCAAGTCCTTCCACTCTGAACTCCTCAGGCATGCTGCCAAAAATTCTTTCCATCATGGCAGACGTCGTTTTTTCCTCCTCTACCAGGGTGGTTATCGGCGGAAGGTCAGCCAGCATTGCC
>JALFXR010000149.1 GCA_022787405.1 Bacillota bacterium | reverse complement strand
GCGTTTTGCGGAAAATATGAAAGCTAAAGCGGACAAGGTTTTTTTATGGAGTACCACTACTCTGTCTGAAGAAGGCTTTGCCGGACGGCGGGCCTGATAACAGGCAAGAAAGGAGAACAATTAATGTCAGTAGAAGCTCAGAAAGAGAAACAGGTCATTATTGACGAAATCAAAGAAAAATTAGACGGAGCACAGTCTGCAGTAGTTATCGACTACATGGGAATCACAGTTGCTCAGGCTGATGCCATGAGAAAGAAACTTCGTGAGGCAAACGTAGACTACACCGTATATAAGAACACTCTTGTAAAGAGAGCCATCGCAGGAACTGAATTCGAAGGACTTGCAGAAGTTCTGGACGGACCTAGCGCACTTGCAATCAGCAAGGAGGACGCTACTGCTCCGGCAAGAGTTTTAAACGAAGTAATCAAAGACTACAAGAAGATGGAATTCAAAGCAGGTGTTGTAGAAGGTACTTTCTTCGATAAAGATGGTATTCAGGCAATTGCAGACATTCCGTCAAGAGAAGTTCTTATCGCTAAGTTCATGGGAAGCATTCAGTCACCTGTAAGCAAGGCAGTAAGAACATTCCAGGCTATCGCAGATGCGAAGGCTGAGTAACAGATATAATAATCTGAATAACTGAGAAAATTGATAAAAGGAGAAAATAAAATGAATAAAGAGCAGATTATCGAAGCTATAAAGGCTATGACAGTTTTAGAGTTAAACGAGTTAGTTAAAGCTTGTGAAGAAGAATTCGGCGTATCCGCAGCAGCTCCAGTAGCAGTTGCAGGTGCAGCAGGTGCAGCAGCAGCAGTTGAAGAACAGACTGAGTTCACTGTAGTTCTTGAAGCAGCAGGTGCTGAAAAGATCAAGGTTATCAAGGCTGTAAGAGAATTAACAGGCTTAGGCTTAAAGGAAGCTAAGGAATTAGTAGACGGAGCACCTTCAAACGTTAAGGAAGGCGTTGAAAAGGCAGAAGCTGAAGCTATCAAGAAGCAGTTAGAAGAAGTTGGAGCTACTGTAGTTCTTAAATAGTTTGCATTGCTAACTGAAAGCTTTGCTTTCGCACATAATATGTTTTTTAAAAGAGTTCGCAGATTGGCGGGCTCTTTTTTCATAAAAAAATTAAAAATCTCTTGACCTTACACCTGATGGAAGGTATAGAATTAGGTATACTATTTAAGAAAGGAAGTCTGCAATGAAGATCAATCAGGTGGAACAGCTCGTAGGCATCACCAAAAAGAATATACGGTTTTATGAGGAGCAGGGGCTGCTAAGTCCGGGACGAAACCGCGAGAACGGATACCGTGATTATACTGAAGAAGATGTGAAAAAGCTGGAACAGATAAAGCTTCTGCGCAAACTGGGGCTGCCTCTCGAAGAAATACGCATGATGCAGGCGGGAAAATCTACAGTGGCAGACAGTATGAAGCGTCATCTGATCACTCTGGAAAGGGAAGAGCAGAATGTGAAGCATTCTATAAAGCTTTGCGAAATACTTAAGGATAGAGAGGGTCTGCTTTCCGATTTGGATACCCATGAGCTTCTTACGCAGATGGATGAAATGGAAAAAACCGGTGCATCTTTCAGGGACATAGAAAACCGTGATGTGCGGCAAAAAAGATATATCGGGACTTTCATAGCCTCGACGGTTATGATTGCCTTTATGTCAGGCATTATTGTTCTTGTGATCTGGGGATTTAACACTGATCCTTCGGATGCTCCGCCGCTGCCGGTAACAGTGCTCATCGTAGCCATGCCGGCGATAGTAATTATCGGCGTTCTGATGTCGCTGATACAGAGAATAAGGGAAATAAAGAAAGGAGAGGTTGATGATGCGAGGAAATTCTAAGAAAAAAGTGGGTTCGCTTATTGCTGCATCTGTTATAATAGTATTAGTTGTGGTTTTGATTGTTGCCTTTGTGCTGCTGATAAACGGTGAAGAGGATGCCGGCGCCAACGGGATACTGTGGGCATATATCGCAGTGCTGGGTGCTGTAATCATAGGGGTATTGATTTCTCTATGGCAGAGATTCAAGGAGATATCAAAAGGGGAAGAGGAAGAAGCTAAAAAATATTAAGGTTATAATAAGGAGGATATTGACATGTTACTGATTACATTAAATTACGTACCGGGTAAAGAAATCGAGGCTCTTGGAGTTGTAAAGGGTACTACAGTACAGACAAAGAACTTTGGGAAGGACTTCATGTCAGGCATGAAGACATTAGTAGGCGGCGAACTCGGTGCCTACACTGAGATGCTCAATGAAGCACGTCAGATTGCTACCAAGAGAATGGTCGATGAAGCAGAAGCGTTAGGCGCTGATGCTGTTATCAACATCAGATATGGTTCTGCATCTATGATGCAGGGAGCAGCAGAAGTGGTTGTTTACGGAACTGCTGTAAAATACAAGTAGAAAGCTTCGAAAGGACAGAGTACATGAAAATTGTTATTCTCGACGGTGCCACAATAATACAAAATGATCTTAGGTGGGACGAACTTTCTGCCATAGGTGAACTTGAGGTTCATGACAGAACCCATGAGTCACATATAATTCAGACCATAGGTGATGCTGAGGCAGTATTTACAAGCAAATGCTGTATGAGTGCGGAAGTTATGGATGCCTGCCCCAACCTGAAATTTATAGGTGCACTTGCTACCGGTTATGACCATATAGATATAAAGGCGGCAAATGAGAGAGGCATTGCTGTCTGCAATGTCCCCGCCTATTCCACAGACTCGGTGGCACAGCATACCTTTGCCTTAATCCTCGAAATCACCAATCAGGTGGGACTGAATAATGCGGCTGTGCAGTCAGGCGAGTGGAGCAAGGCAGACGATTTCTGCCTTTCAAAGAATTCTATTATTCAGCTTGCGGGTAAATCGCTTGGCATTATAGGATATGGGAATATCGGACGTAAAGTTGCGGCCATTGCAGAGGCTTTCGGAATGAAGGTGAATATATATAGCCGTGACAGGGAGGCTGCAATCAAGTCGGATATACTCACGGTCCATTGTCCTGCCACAGAAGCAAACAAAGGATTTATAAACAAAGAGTTTATTGGGCAGATGAAGGACGGCGCCGTTCTTATCAATACGGCCCGTGGAGCTCTGGTAAATGAAAAAGATCTGGCCGAAGCTCTGAGGACAGGCAAACTGTCAGCAGCGGCAGTGGACGTTCTCGACGGTGAACCACCCCGTCAGGATAACCCGCTGATCGGTGCACCGAACATATTCATCACACCTCATGTTGCTTGGGCATCTGTAGAAGCCAGAAGCACAATATGCCGAGTTTCTGCAGAGAACCTTAAGTGCTTTTTGGAAGGTGGAAGGCTGAATAGAGTGGATTAATAATTAAAGAATTAAGAAAGACATGTCGGCAAAAACCGGCATGTTTTTTTAGACACGGATGGTTTACCGTTTTGTCTTGAGGCGGCCTCTCAGCCGCCCCCAAAAAGGTGTGATGTTGTAAAAATAGCGGTTTCTTTGATTTTTTACAACATCAGGCATTGCCGGCCACTCCCTTTCCCCGCCGGGACACACCGATAATCACGGTGAAAAAACTTTTTCCTGAATTCAAAAACTTTTACTTGCTTATTTGACACAGATGTTATATAATATTAGACTGCCACACAAAGTAATTTGTT
>JALFXR010000146.1 GCA_022787405.1 Bacillota bacterium | reverse complement strand
GTTCATGCCGGCTTTGATACCGTGGTTGATACAAGGAGCATATGCGATGATGAGGGATGGACCGTCGTAAGCTTCAGCTTCGCGGAAAGCTTTCAGAGTCTGTTCAGGGTTTGCGCCCATAGCAACCTGTGCTACATATACATAGCCGTAAGCCATAGCAATCTGAGCAAGGTCTTTCTTCTTTACAGCCTTACCGGAAGCAGCGAATTTAGCTACAGCACCGATAGGAGTTGCCTTGGAGGACTGTCCGCCTGTGTTGGAGTAAACTTCTGTATCGAATACGAGGATGTTTACGTTTTCGCCGGAAGCAAGAACGTGGTCAACGCCGCCGTAACCGATATCGTATGCCCAGCCGTCACCGCCGAAGATCCACATTGATGGTTTGATGAGCATGTCTTTGTTTTCTACAACGTATTTAGCGTCTTCGTTTGTATCTGCAATCTTTTCTGCCTCTGCAAGGAAGATGTTTCCTGTTATTTCAGCCTTTTCGGCATCGTCCATGGAAGCAACCCATGCCTTGGCAGGAACGCCGATTACATCATAAAGTCTTTCTGCTGCGGATTTAAGTTCGTTTCTTCTTGCCTTCATTGATGTAGCCATACCGAAACCGAACTCTGCGTTATCCTCAAACAGTGAGTTAGCCCATGCAGGACCTCTGCCCTGTTTGTTTACAGTGTAAGGAGTTGCAGGAGCGGAAGCACCCCAGATGGATGAGCATCCTGTTGCGTTTGCGATGAACATTCTGTCGCCGAAGAGCTGAGTTACCAGCTTAGCGTAAGGTGATTCGCCGCAGCCCGGGCAAGCGCCGGAGAATTCCATAAGAGGAGTCTTGAACTGTGATCCCTTAACTGTGTCTTCTTTGAACGGAACTTCTTTTTCATCGATGTCTTTATATAAGTGGTCGAACTTAGCCTGCTGTGCATGCATGAATTCGTCTTCTGCAGGAGCCATTGTGATGGCCTTGTTTCTGGCAGGGCAAACCTCTGCGCAGGAACCGCAGCCGGTGCAGTCCATAAGTGACCAGCCCAGTGTGAAGTCGTACTTCTTGTCACCCTTCATTGCTGCAGTGTCTGCTACGCCTTCAGCCTCTTCCTTGGTAAGTACGAAAGGTCTTACTACGCCGTGAGGACAAACGTATGAACACCAGTTACACTGCATACAGTTCTTCAGGTTCCAGTGAGGTAAATCAGCTGCGATACCACGCTTTTCGTAAGCAGCGGTACCTGCAGGCATCATGCCGTTTACTGTTGATAAGAACTTGGATACAGGAACGTTGTCTGCTGTAAGGTTTCCTGTAGGAACGAGGATGTCGTTAAGGAAATCTGTGTGGAGCTGATCGCGTCCTACCAGTGCAGGAGCAGGAGCATCGTCCGGTACGTTCTTCCAGCTTTCAGGGACTTCAACCTTGTGAACGTGAGTGATGCCGGCGTCTACTGCAGCACAGTTCATGTCTACGATGTTCTGGCCTTTTCTGCCGTAGGTCTTCTTGATAGCGTCCTTCATGTATCCTACTGCTTCATCGATAGGAATGATGTTGGCAAGCTTGAAGAAAGCGGCCTGAAGAATTGAGTTGGTTCTTCTTGCGCCAAGGCCGATTTCCTTAGCCAGGGAAACTGCATCGCAGGTGTAGAACTGAATCTTGTTCTGCGCGATATATCTCTTAACCTGTCCAGGAAGCTTTTCTTCCAGTTCTTCATCGCTCCATACGCAGTTGAGGAGGAAGAATCCGCCCGGTTTAACGTCCTGAACCATTTCATATTTGTAAAGGTAAGCTGAGTTATGACATGCAACGAAGTCAGCCTGTTTTACATAGTAAGTTGACTTGATTGGCTCATCACCGAATCTCAGGTGGGAAATTGTAACACCGCCTGATTTCTTGGAGTCGTACTGGAAGTAAGCCTGAGCTTTCTTGTCAGTGTGGTCACCGATAATCTTAACGGAGTTCTTGTTTGCGCCGACAGTACCGTCTGCACCAAGTCCCCAGAATTTACATGCCTTGGTGCCCTTAGGAGCAACGTCAGGATTTTCGGAGCCCTTGATGGACAGATAAGTAACATCGTCATCGATGGAAAGAGTGAATTCCTTCTTAGGGTTTTCTGACCATAAGTTTTCATATACAGCGAGAATATCTCCAGGCTGTACGTCCTTGGAACCAAGACCGTATCTGCCGCCGCAGATGAGGCAGTTTTCGAACTCAGTTCCTCTTACTGCAGCAACCATGTCGAGGAATAAAGGCTCTCCGAGTCCGCCAGGTTCCTTGGTTCTGTCGAGAACAGCAATCTTCTTCACTGTCTTAGGCAGAACGTTGAAGAGGTACTTGTTGGACCAAGGTCTGTAAAGATGAACTTCAATGATGCCCACCTTGTGGCCTTTTGCGTTAAGGTAGTCGATAACTTCCTCAGCACATTCGCAGACTGAACCCATAGCTACGATAACTTCTGTAGCATCAGGTGCGCCATAGTAATTGAACGGCTTGTAGTCTGTTCCTATCTTAGCGTTAACCTTTTCCATGTAAGAGTTAACAAGATCAGGAGTTTCTGCATAAGCAGTGTTGCAGGCTTCTCTGTGCTGGAAGAATGTTTCCGGCTGCTCAGCGGAACCCATTGTATGAGGATGATTAGGATGAAGGGCATTAGCTTTGAATGCTTTGAGAGCATCCCAATCTACCATTTCCTTTAAATCGTCATAATCCCATACTTCAATTTTCTGCTGTTCATGTGATGTTCTGAAACCATCGAAGAAGTGAAGCATCGGAAGGCGTCCGCCGATAGCGGAAAGGTGTGCAACTGCTGCAAGGTCCATTGACTGCTGTACGCTGTTGGAGCAGAGCATTGCAAAACCTGTCTGACGACATCCCATAACGTCGGAGTGATCGCCGAAAATATTAAGTGCATGAGTGGCAACGCAGCGGGCAGCTACATGGAAAACTGTAGGAGTCTGTTCGCCTGCCAGTTTGTACATATTAGGAATCATAAGAAGCAGACCCTGTGAAGCTGTAAAGGTTGAGGTGAGAGCACCGGCTGTGATTGCACCGTGAACGGCACCTGCAGCACCAGCTTCGGACTGCATTTCTACGATTTTTACTTTTTCGCCAAAGATGTTGGTTCTGTCCTGGGAAACCCATTCGTCCATGTTTTCTGCCATAGGTGAGGATGGTGTAATAGGGTAAATTGCAGCAACCTCAGAGAATGCATAAGCAACATGAGCAGCAGCGGCGTTTCCGTCCATAGTTTTTAATTTTCTCATGTTTATTCTCCTTCCTCGATGCCCAGAGCTTCACGCTGCAGGAAAATGTATTCAGGAACTTCCTGCTGCTTGATAACGTCTCTAGGACATACGTATTGACATACATGGCAGTCTTCACAGATTGCCGGGTCGATTACTGTGTGGGTGCCGTCCTCATAGATGGCAAGGTTAGGGCAGTTGGACTTGCAGTCTTTGCAGAATAAACATCCTGTGCTGCAAACCTGTGCCTTGGTCTCGCAGTCATCCTCAGATGAGCATGCCACCATCTTCATTCCCTTGTAAGGAACGATGGTGATAAGGTGTTTAGGACATGCATATGTACAATCCTTGCAGCCTACGCACTTGTCAGGGTCAACCTTGGCAACGCCGTCTACAACCTTGATGGCATCGTAACGGCATACAGCTGTACATGCACCCTGTCCAAGGCATCCTGCAGAGCAGAGCCCCAGAGCCTTAGGGTCAAGCTTTGCAGCTTCCTGGCATGTCTGGATACCCATTTCTTTGTATTTATTTGCGGCTCTGCCGTCGCCGGAACATTTTACGAAAGCAACATTGCTCTTGAGTGCAGTAAGGTCATGGAGAGTATCTACGATTATTTTCTTTCTGCACTTCACCATGCAGGCAACGCAGCCAACACACTTGTCATAGTCGATAACAGCGTGGTTGTCCACTATGGATACTGCGCCTTCCGGACATGCTCTTTCGCATTCTCCACATGCTATGCAGCCATAGCCGCAGGTCTTCCTTACGAGTTCATCATCCTCTTCTGTTGAAGAACAAGGGATGAAGTTTGTTGCATCCTTCGGAATCATGTGAATCAGGTGTCTCGGGCATACACCTTCAGCTGCACAGTCACCGCAGCCGTCGCATTTTTCGGGATCGATAATAATTTTGCCGTATTCAAGTCTCATAGCACCTTGCTTGCAGACTTTGACACAGTCACCGACACCGCAGCAGCCGCTCTTACACTCGCCGCGCTTGGAGCCTGCTTCAACTAAATCTTTGCAGGATTCAAACTCGGAAGCTCTGGCTTTTCCGGCAGAAAAACCGGCACAAGCCACAAAAGCGACCAGGTTGTTATCCCCTGCTGCAGGGGAACCATTGGTTTTCATAACTATTAGCCTCCTTTTTTACGTACTATTACATCTTAGTCACTAAATGGTTTATGTAGAAAATTGTTGAAATTTTAACATTCACCCATTTTGTATATTTTAGTCCTTTGCGTTTTTAAAGTCAACGAATTCTGGCATGTTTCTGGAAAAATACACAATAATAAGGAAAGTATATTTCGTACAAAATCGCTGAATGTTTCCGTGCGGCAATGAATACAAGGATATTTTGGCATCAAACTATTGAAATTTTCAGAAAAAAGATGTATAAAAGATGTATAATAAAAAATCACTAAAGAAGCGCAATCAAAACAAATTGGAGGACATGGATATGTTTGCAAAAGAGATATTAAAAGACCTTGTGGCGATTGATACAATAGCTGATAAAAACAACAATCAGTATATGGACTATATAGAGAATTTCTTTAAAGATCTGGGATTCGATGTTAAAAGATTAAAGAACGCCGAAACAGGTAAAGAGGTTACAGTTGCAAGCTGGGGCGAAAACCCTGCTATCGGCTTCCTCGGCCACTCAGATACTGTTGCTGTGACAGAGGGATGGATCACTGATCCCCACGTACTTACCGAAAAGGATGGCATGCTTTACGGACTGGGCGCCTGCGATATGAAGGGCGGTATGGCCGCATTTATGGCAGCCATCGCAAGCACAGACCTGAAAAGACTGAAAAAGGGAATCAAAGCATACATTACCTACGACGAAGAAATAATGTTCGACGGCATTAAAGACCTGGTGAACTCCAGCGAAAGCTTTCCGCCACATGTGGTTATAGCTGAACCAACTGATATGATTCCGATGATCGGCTCCAAAGGCCTGCTGGAATATATTTTTACTTTTACAGGTGTGACCACTCATTCCAGCACTCCGATAGACGGAAAAAGCTCCAACAAGAATGCTGTCCGTTTCCTGAACAGGATGATGGATTTTGAGGAAGAGCTGAGAAAGACCCCGAGTCCCTTCTTCGGAGTACCGTATCCGACTATGAATATCGGCATTATTAAGGGCGGCACATCCATCAACAAGGTTCCCGATAAGACAACTGTATATCTGGACTTCAGAATCTGTGACTCTCAAAGCGAATATCCGCTCATCAGGGAAACCGTTGACAAGGCCCTTGAAGGTCTTGACGGTACCTATGAGATTATTAACGATATTCCTTCTTTCCAGAACAAAAGCCCTCTGGTTGAAGTGTATGAAGAGAAGACAGGCAAAAAAGGCCAGCCTTTCTTTGGAATTACAGAAGGTTCCTTCTTTGACGGTGACAGAGTTATCCTGGGCCCCGGACCTATGACGGCACATGAGGCAAATGAGCACATTTCTGCAGAATCTCTTGAGGCATCAAGCCGGATTTATAAAGAAATGATAGAACTGCTCTGCAGATAAGCAGCTATTGGATGGGCGGTTTCATGCAGAAAGCATTAAAAGCATGGATACATGTTTTTTGCAATAAAAAAGAATAATAAAATTTGTTTTATATACAAAAAATTCTTGCGCAGGCACAGGTTTTGCTATATAATACGTCTATTAAAAACCAATGGTAATTGTAGGCCAAGCCTATTGTTATGCATAAATTATAAAAAAGTTTATATGAAAGGAGATTTGACTATGAGTAATGGTCCAAAAATCGGGGAAAAGAAAAAATTCAATGTTCCTCACGTATTTATCATTTTATTTGCGATTATAGTATTATGTACTATTCTCACCTGGATTGTTCCTGCCGGCACATTTGATTATGTGCAGAATGCTGAGACAGGAAGAGATGTTGCAGTTGCCGGAACATGGCATGAAGTAGAAGCTACACCGGTGGGACCTTTAAGAATGTTCGAACTTATCTATGAAGGCATGGTTAATGCAGCAGACATTGCATTCCTCGTATTCATCACATTCGCTTCAGTAACATTCGTAATTAAATCAGGCGCTTTTGATGGTGCTGTAGCTGTACTTCTTAAGATTTTTAAGGGTAAGAGCTCCCTGATTACAATTCCTATTTTCATGGCTCTTATCGGATTAGGTTCATCCACTATCGGTATGTTCGAAGAATGGTTACCGTTCATACCTGTATTTGCAGCAGTTTATAC
>JALFXR010000145.1 GCA_022787405.1 Bacillota bacterium | reverse complement strand
GCTTATCCAGTTCTGGAATGGAGGCGGAGCTCTCCCATTTGGAGACGGACTGCCGGGAGACATCCAGCTGATTGGACAGTTCCTCCTGCGACCATCCTTTTTGCTTTCGAAGCATGGTAATTTTCTCTGCAAGGCTCATATATGAACCCTCCTGTCTGTAAATTCTGGATTTAATATAGCAGAAAATCCAGTTGACTACCACCAATTGCGCCTGAAAATTTGTCAACTGCCGGTTGCATTTGGTCAAATCAGGCTGCATTTACTTCATTTTACCCTATTTTTTCTTTATGTCAACTCTTTTGAGAATGGGGAATGTTAGCACATAAATATCAAGTTGGCAAAACCTTACCCTAAATGGTTTTTTGCCAACAAATTTTCCGGTTATAATAGATTTTTTTGCTATATCGTTGGCAGAATAAAGAAAACACCGATAAAACGCCAACGTAATTGTATTTTATTATAATTTTTTACAATTTTTTCATAGTGTTGTTAAGAAAAATGTTGGCAAAAGTGTAATAATACATTTATTTCGCCAACATTGGTTCTTCCCAGAAAAATACCCGCAGTACAAATCTGCGGGTATTTTAAAATCATAATTTGTATTCAAACACTATTCTTCAGCCATAGCCTCTTCAACAGCTTCTTCTACTGCCTCTTCAACTTCAGCTTCAGGAACTTCTGTTGTCTGCTTGATGCTCAGGCTGATTCTCTTTCTCTCAGTATCGATTTCGAGAATCTTAGCTTCTACAGTCTGTCCAACTGTAAGTTCCTCAGCGATGTCGTTCACTCTCTTGTGAGCTACTTCTGAGATATGTACAAGTCCGTCAAGACCAGGTTCAAGCTCGATAAATGCACCGTATTCCTTGATCTGAACAACCTTGCCTGTAACAACCTGTCCAACCTGATAATTCTCTTCGATTACTGACCAAGGCTCAGGCATAGTCTGCTTGAGACCTAATGAAATCTTGCCTTTTTCAGCGTTCATTGATAAGATCTTAACCTTAACTACGTCACCGATCTTGAGAACTTCCTGCGGGTGTTTCAGCTTGCCCCAGGAAATCTCGGAGATATGTAATAAACCGTCGATTCCGCCAAGGTCAACGAATGCACCGTAATCAGTAAATCTCATAACCTTACCTTCTACGATATCGTCAACGTGAAGACTGTTCCATACTTCTTCGATTTTTTTCTGCTTTTCCTCTGCAAGGATAACCTTGTGTGAGAATACTGCTCTGCCTCTCTTCTGATCTACTCTTGTAACTCTTACAGCCAGTTCCTGTCCGATAAATTCCTCTGCATTTTCAACGTACTTATCGGAAAGCTGTGAAAGCGGAATAAAGCCTGTTACTTCCTTATAAGCAGCGATTACGCCACCATTCACCTGCTTAACAACCTTGACATTGATGGTAGTCTTATTCTCGAGGGCTTCAGTGATTTCGTTCCAGTGTTCGTTTACTTCAAGTTTCTTCTTTGACAGTAAAATAACACCGTCGCCGTCATCAGTCTTGATTACCTTAGCCTGAATCTCATCGCCTTCTTTGAATAAATCTGTCAGCTTCTGGTCTCCTTCCAATGTTACTTCTTCTTTCGGAATAACTCCGTCTTTTTTGCATCCCATGTTAACGATGATTTCTTTGTCAGTAACCTGGTGTACCTTTCCGTTAACAGTTTCGCCAATTCTTGGTAGTCTTAAGGACTTTTCAATATCGTCCATTAAGTCCATCATGTTCACTTCGTTCATTTCAGTGATGTGTTCACTCATGGTAGCAATAACCTCCTTAATTACGCATTCAGGCGTCGATGCACCTGCTGCAATTCCTATTTTATTATATTTTTTGATTTGGTGCAACGGTAAATCTTCGATTTTTTCTATAAAATAGGCATTTTTGCAAACTTTTTTTGCAATCTGGTACAATTTTCTAGTATTCGAGCTGTCTTTTCCGCCTATTACCACCATGGCATCACATTTTCCTGAAAGCTCTCTGCAGCTTTTCTGCCTCAATGTAGTGGCACTGCAGATAGTGTTGTTTACCTCAAATCTCACTCCGTTTTTTTCAAGAACCTCTGTTATTTCATTCAGAAGTTCCTTCTTGATGGTTGTCTGGCATACAAGGAAAATATTTTCTCCCCTTATCACTTCTGCTTCCTCAGCAGAGTTAACAATTAATGCGGTGCGCTCGCACCATCCGTTAATGCCTTTCACCTCCGGGTGCTGACTGTCACCTACAATGAGCACCTGTTTACCTGCCTCGTGGGCCTTTTCTGCCAACATCTGAATTTTCTTTACGAAGGGACAGGTGGCATCCACCACGGTAAGTCCTGCCGCCTCAGCTTCTTCAAAGAAATCTCTGCTTTCGCCATGAGACCGGACTATTACCACATCTCCCGGCAAAGCTTCTGATGCTGAACTGATAATTCCAACGCCTCTTGAAGCCAGATCCTCAGTCACAAGTTTATTATGAATCAAGGGGCCGCAGGTATAAATATTCCCTGCAATACAGCCATTTTCCTTTATTTTTATCTGCTCTTCCGTCTTTTCTATGGCCTGCTTCACACCGAAGCAGAAACCTGAATTTTCGGCTATCAGTATTTCCTTCATTTATTTTTCCAATCCTTCAAGATATTTTTTAAAGGAGCCCTCGGAGCCGTTCTCCGTCGGCTTGTAGTATTTCACACCTTCCCTGTACAGGTTATCCGGCAGATACTGCTGTTTCACATATCCTCCATAGGCATGGGGATATTTATACGATTGTCCGTATCCCAGCTTGGCTGCCCCGCTGTAGTGACTGTCCTTCAGATGAGGCGGCACATCATCTATCTGTCTGCTGTGCAGGTCCTCCATAGCTGAGTTATATGCCATGTATGATGAGTTGGATTTAGGTGCCGAAGCCAGAAGTATCACTGCCTGACTCAGATTTATGGCCGCTTCCGGAAGCCCCACCATCAGTGATGCCTGCACACATGCGGTTACAATAGATATTGCCGAAGGATAAGCCATACCTACATCCTCGCTGGCCATAACCAGAAGTCTCCTTCCTATCATCTGAATGTCCGCACCGCCGTCAATGAGTCTTGCGAAGTAGTGAATGGCAGCATCCGGATCGCTGCCCCGTATGGATTTCTGCAAGGCACTGAGAAGATTATATCTGTCGTCTCCCTTATCGTAAAAACCTATCTTGCGCTGCATAGCTTCAGACACAATCTTTTTATCTATTACCTGTCCCTCGCTGAGGTTGTCCACTATAAATCCAACAGCGTCAAGGGCAACTCTGGCATCTCCTCCTGCCATCTGGGCCAGAATCCGAAGTGCCTCCTCATCATACTTTATGCCTAGATTTCCGAACCCAACATTCTTATCTTCGAGAGCTCTTTTAACGATGGTAAGGAGATTGTCTGCTGTAAGCCTTTTAAACTCATAAATATTTCTCACACGGCTTATTATGGCGTTATTCACAGCAAAATACGGATTTTC
>JALFXR010000130.1 GCA_022787405.1 Bacillota bacterium | reverse complement strand
TTTGTATTTTTTCTCGATGGCTTCGCCTGTTTTAACCAGGTTCTTGGCTTTTTCATATATTTTTTTGTAAACCTTTTCGCAGGAACGGTCGATATCGCTGTCTGCACAGTCCAGAAGGGAAATGCCCATGGTGATGGTTCTGATATCCAGATTTTCCTCCTGAATCATGGTTATGGTTTCCATTATGTCATTAAAATTCAGCATTCTGTTAAAATCTCCTTATCAAATACGGTGCATTGAGTTGAAAATATCTTCGTGCATTACGTGAACAACCATGTCAGGAACTTCTGACTTAAGTTTGCTGTCCAGACCCTCGACACCGTCATCCACCTTACTTATATCAACTACCATTACCATGCAGAAATATCCGTCGAGGATGGACTGGGTCACCTCCAGCACGTTGGCATTCATCTCTGCACAGGCAGCGGAAACGCGTGCCAGAATACCCACCATATCTTTACCTACAACTGTGATTACTGCTTTCATCATTTACCTCCTTGTAATTTATGGCCGGACCCATATCCAGCACTTTGTACTCATTGTCCGCCAGAGAAAGTCCGGCGGTACTGTCCTCAACATATCTAATATTCAGCCTTGGGTATTTTTCAGCGAAATATCTCCGGTTTAAACCCTTATGACCGAACATGTTATTATAGCATTTTTTATTGGAAATGAACAGAGCAAAAGGACAGAATTTGTATCTTTCGTCGGCAGCCTTATCTCTGCTGTCGGCAAAACCTTCTATTCCGGGATAAAGCTCCTGTACCTGAGCTTCAAGCCTCTCTCTTGCAATGCGTCCCTCCACAAGCTGCCTGAAGGCAGGATGAAAAGCCAGCTGGTCCGCCATAATATCGCTGGACTTAAGCCCCACGCGGATGATGTTGATGCCTGCATTATCAAGAATTTCGTACATTGCCTTTGTACGATTTACCGCTTCCTCCTCAGAAAGCGGGGTATAGCTTCCGCCAAGATACATGTCGTAGAGGGCAGTCTCTTTGATTACCACCGTAGGGTAGAGGCGGGCAATCTGTGGTCCTATTTTAACAGTTTCCATAGCTGAGAAAATGCACTTTTCCAGGGTATCTCCCGGCAGACCTATCATTAGCTGTATGCCTAGTGTAAAGCCGTATTCCTTGACAAGGGCAGAGCTTTCGTATACCACAGAAGCGTCGTGACCTCTGCCGGAAAGCCTGAGAACCTCAGGGTCAAGAGACTGGACTCCCAGCTCGATAACGTCCACGCTGTAGGCTTTAAGGTTGTCCAGGATTTCCTCATTTATATAGTCAGGCCGTGTGGAAAGGTGAATGGCGCTGACCTTGCCGGCATCCTTGTACTCTTTGGCAATGGCAAGAAATGCCTTCTGATCCTCCATGGGTATCCCGGTGAAAGAACCGCCGAAGAAAGCAATTTCAACTGTCTCCAGGTTCATTTTTTCCAGAGTGGAAAGGTGCTCCTCTATAGTGCGTCTTGCATCCTCCGGGGTCACATCTCCCTGACGAGCTGTTATCTTCTTCTGATTGCAGAAAACACAGTCGTTGGGGCAGCCCCTGTGAGATATGAAAATGGGTATGATTGCATGTTTTTTCAAGCTAAAATACCTCCTCGATTACTGAGCCTATGTCGGTGAGTGGCTCGTCTTTAAAATAAACAAGTCCGAGGCCGCGCTCGCTGATGAAATCTCTGATGGCACCATAATCCGGATGAGCCGACAGATCACCGTTAAAGACGATTTCATTTCCAATCCGGCCTCCGGTTCCTCCTATGAAACCGCATTCGTAACCGGGCAGAAGCACATGACCTGGGCGGACCAGAAGCACCTGAGGACCTCCATGCTCACGGCAGGCGCGGGCTATGCCCATGTCAAACGTAATAATTGAATTCTCGTTTACAGGGAGGGCACTGCATCGTGCATATCCCTGAGATGTATGAATAGGCATGAGCCCGCATTCATCAGCTGCAGCCAGAAGGTGCGGATCTGTTATCTTCAGATTATGGATAAAAAACCTGCCGGTGGAGCAGGCATTGTATATGCAGTCAGCCGGATAAACAGGCCCAAGACGTTTCGAATCGCCGTGAAAAACCTTTCCATTTTTAAGGTGACAGCATAAAATGTCAGGGTGACATCCTATGGGGGAATCTACAGCTTTCCTTGAGAATACAAGGCCTAAGCCCTTTCCTGACAGATATTCTGTTAGAGGCCGGCATGCCGACTGAGAAATGTATATCCTTCTGTTTTCCATAGATATTAGTATAAGCGAAAAAAGTGGAAAAGTCCAGCGACATATGATATACTTAGAGTCGAATAAGCAGGAAAGGAAATATATAATGGTTAATTTCGGCAACGACTGGGATCAGGTTCTGGCAGGAGAATTTGAGAAGGATTATTATCTGAAGCTGAGGGAGTTTCTCATAAATGAATACAAAACCCACGAGGTATACCCGCCTATGGGTGATATTTTCAATGCCTTGAAATACTCGTCCTATGGCGAGACCAAGGTGGTAATTCTGGGACAGGACCCTTACCATCAGCCGGGGCAGGCCCACGGACTCTGCTTTTCTGTGAACAAGGGCGTTAAAATTCCGCCTTCCCTCGCAAACATATATAAAGAAATGAAAAGCGACCTGGGAATCGACCAGCCGGAACACGGATATCTGGCAGACTGGGCACGTCAGGGCGTACTTCTCCTTAATGCCACACTTACCGTCAGAAGAAGTGAACCTAACTCACATAAGGGCAAAGGATGGGAAATCTTTACCGACCGGGTAATAGAGCTTCTTAATGAAAGAGAGAAGCCCATGGTTTTCATCTTGTGGGGCGCCAATGCCAGAGCCAAGGAAACGCTTATTACCAATCCTGATCACCTGATACTTACAGGTGCACATCCAAGCCCGCTGTCAGCCTTTAACGGATTCTTTGGCGGTGCGTATTTCAGCAGAGCCAACCGTTTTCTTGAAGCCACGGGGCAGAAGCCTGTGGACTGGCAGCTGAAACCTTAAAACCGTTTATAAATTATCTTTATAATTTTAAAAATACAGGAGGATATTAACATGTTAATCTGGATCATTATTGGAATAATCATAGTTCTCGCATTGATATTCGTAGGAATGTACAATTCATTTATCAAGCTTAAAAACAGCTGTGATGAGGCATACTCCACCATGGACGTTTACCTCAAAAAGAGATTCGACCTGATTCCTAATCTGGTTGAGACTGTAAAGGGTTATGCAGCTCACGAAAAAGAAACACTTCAGAATGTAATAGCGGCGAGAAACAACCTGCAGAATGCCTCCACAACGGAGGAAAAACTGGCTGGTGAAAATGCTCTGCAGGGAACTCTGAAAACTCTATTCGCTGTGGCTGAAGCCTATCCTGATTTAAAGGCCAACACTAATTTCCTGGACCTTCAGGATCAGCTCAAGGGTGTGGAAAACGACATTGCCAACTCAAGAAAGTACTACAACGCTGTAGTTAAGCAGTTCAACACCAAGTGTGAAATGTTCCCTTCAAACATTATAGCCGGAATCTGCCACTTCGAGAAAAAGCCTATGTTCGAGGTTGATTCTGCAGAGGAAAGAAAGAATGTAGAGGTTAAGTTCTAGCAATGATGAAGCATGAGGAAAAGAAAAGGACACGACTGCTGCATGCTGCGGCAATCTGCGCCCTGGTTCTGTCCATGTGGTGCACTGCAGCGGCGGGAGCCCTTGCCTATACTACAGATTCATATGACATTGACGTAGTGGTAAACGAGGATAACAGCTATCTGTTTGAGGAAACAATAAAGGTGAATTACGACTCACCGCGCCATGGTATCTACCGGTACATACCGATGACGGATATGGACGGAAACACCGCCATGAAAATCGACAAGATGTGGGTTGACGACTGGGATTACGAAACCTACGAGGAAGACAGCTGCAAGGTTTTCAAAATCGGCAGCGGCGATGTTACTGTCACAGGGCCGCAGACTTTCCGCTTCGGCTACCGCATCAGGATGTAT
This sequence comes from Bacillota bacterium, assembly GCA_022787405.1. GTDB lineage: Bacteria > Bacillota > Clostridia > Peptostreptococcales > Anaerovoracaceae > SUG1106. Next base: position 5,127 of record JALFXR010000130.1, on the reverse strand, counting down.
GACGATATGGACACATCAGGAGATTTATTATACGTAGATCTTCTGCCTACAGACTGGGAAACGGCAATAAAAGCGAGCACCATAACTGTAAAACTGCCTAAGCCTGTAGATGAGGAAAGCATAGAGCTGTATGCTTCAGGTTACGGCAGCAGTGAAACCGTAGAAAATGTTAAATGGAGCTACGATGAGAAAAGCTGCACAGTCAGGATTACCGGGCACAGCCTGGCAAAGGGCGTAGGTGTAACCATGTTGATAAACCTGCCTGAGGGATACTGGGTCGGACAGATGAACCGGGAGTGGATGAAGCCTGCTGTTATGGGAATCCTCATTGGTGCAGCCTTGCTGCTGGGAATCCTGTGGCTGCTTTTCGGACGGGACAAGAAAATCATTCCTACTGTGGAATTCTATCCTCCGGAAGGCCTTACTCCGGCTGAAGTCGGTTTCATAATCGACGGCACTGTGGATAAGAAGGATCTGGTTTCTCTGATAATCTACTACGCAGACAAGGGATATCTTTCCATAGACCAGTATGATAAGAAGAAATTCCGTCTTACAAAACTGAAAGATATCGACCCGGAGGAAAAGCTCTTTGCCAGAACACTTTTTAACGGTCTTTTTAAGACAGGTGATACGGTAGGGCTTGATGAACTGGGTGAAGAATTCGGAGAAGCCTACTCATCCTCATACGAGTCGTTAACAGGACTTTACAGCAAAAAGAAGAATAGGCAGATTACTTTAAAATCCCAGGTATTATCCGTGCTTGGCATTGTGATTACCGCAATGGCGGCTGTACTTACCGCGGCCTTTGCTGCTGAATACAACCAGGACGGAGGAGTACTTTCCTTTATAGGAATCTTTTTCCCGGCAATCCTCGCTGTGATTTTTACCGTCATTCTTCTGGTGATGGACTCTAAAAAGTATGTGGGCGGAAAAACCGGAAAGCTTGTGGGAAGGGCGATCATGTGGCTTATTGATGGGGCAGTATTGGTACTTGGCGGAATCTGTGCGGCAAGTTCATTTGAAAATGCCCTTGCCGGTATTCTGTTTACAGTTTGCATAATGGCAACCCAGTTATTTACAGTGAATATGATGCAGAGGACGCCGCGCAGCATTAAGCTTATGGGCAAAATACTGGGACTGAAAAATTTCATTCAGACGGCAGAGCTTGACCGCATAAATGCTTTGGTGGAAGAAAACCCATCGTACTACTACGATGTGCTGCCTTATGCCTTTGTAATGGGTCTGACAGACAAGTGGGCAAAGAATTTCGAAAATATTACCATTCAGTCGCCTGACTGGTATAATAGTTATGACATGAGTGACAGAATGTTTGATGCCTGGATGTTCTCCCATGTTATGAATAACTTTGGAAGTGCCGTTTCAAGCAGCGTCCATATTCCTATCAATACCGATGGCGGCGGAGATTTCGGCGGAGGCGGCTTCTCGGGAGGCGGCGGATTTTCCGGAGGCGGCTTCGGCGGCGGTGGCGGCGGAAGCTGGTAATGGTTCTCAAACGGTTCTCAAACTCCACAAAAATCCGTGAAAAAATCCCGCTTGATGGGAGGAAAAGTACTATAGTTTAACTAAATTTAGGCTATACAGTAAAAAAATACAAAGAAAACCTCTGCTTTCGAGGAGTAAATCCCCATCAAACAGAGGTTTTTTGCTTTTTTTTGTGGAAAATGAGCCAAATGAGCTATCACAATGTGCCCAAAATTGAAAATGTCAACAGATATGCTATTTAAGATTTTCCGGATTTAAACCCTGAAGTTCAGGGATTACGAAAATGCCGTCTTTTCTGATAAGCACATCGTCAAACCAGATTTCTCCGCCGCCGTACTCGGCACGCTGAATCATGACAAGGTCCCAGTGAACCGCTGATTTGTTACCGTTATTGGCATCCTCGTAGGCCATGCCCGGGGTCAAGTGGAAGCTGCCGCAGATCTTTTCATCGAAAAGGGTATCCTTCATCGGGTGCAGCACATAAGGGTTAACGCCGATGGCGAATTCGCCGAAGTAGCGTGAACCTTCATCGGTGTCAAGAAGCTCATTGATGCGCTTGGTATCGTTGGCTGTTGCCTTGACAATCTTGCCGTTTTTTACTTCAAAACGGATATTTTCGTAGGTGAAGCCCTGTTCCTCGCTGAAGGTGTTATATGAGATAACGCCGTTCATAGACTCGCGGACAGGAGCAGTGTAAACTTCGCCGTCAGGAATATTTCTCAGACCGTCACACTTGATAGCAGGAATGTCCTTGATAGAGAAGGTAAGGTCAGTGCCCGGGCCCACAAGACGAACTTTGTCGGTGCGGTTCATCAGGTCAACCAGCGGGTCCATAGCCTTGCTCATCTTCTGGTAGTCCAAAGTGCAGACATTGAAATAGAAGTCTTCAAAAGCCTCCTGAGAAGTTCCCGCCAGCTGAGCCATGGAAGGATTAGGGTATCTCAGAACAACCCATTTTGTCTTATTTACACGGTAGTCCAGGGTCGGTCTTGTGAGCTTGTAGTACATGTTGAGCTTTTCCGACGGAACGTCGCTGAGCTCGGATGTGTTTTCACCTGCACGTACTGCAATGTAAGCATCCATACCTTTCATCTGATAAAGCTGATAGTCGTTTAAAAATTCAATCTGTTCCTCGTCGGCTCCCATGAGAACCTCTCTGAGAACAGCACTGTCTCTGTGATTTACATATGGGCGTGCTCCCAGTTTATATGCATCTTTAATGAGCTGTCTCACCAGCGGTTTGCAGCATTCCCCCTCATAGTCGATAAGTACTTTTTCACCTTTCTTAAGGTCGCAGGAATAGCCTGTGAGAACCCTTGAAAGTTCCTTTACTCTTGGATCCATAATTAACCTCCATATATATCAAATTGTTTTTACCATAGAAACGCCCTGGCCGGGCATTTTAGACTTCGCTGCGGCAATTGCCGTACACACTATTATACCCTAAAGTCTGGAAAAATAAAAGTGCGGCCGCAGCATGTGTGCTAAGAAAATGTTAAGAAAAAATTGCGTTTTCACCGTGCAATTGATTTATGGGGCAAAAAACAATAGAATATAGTCGGGGTAGTTTGGGTGAATTCAAGGAGAAGTCTTAGTATGAGAGTAATTTTTGTGATTAATCCAAAAGCCGGTAAAGGCAAAGGGATAGATAAATTGGTTGAGAAAATCCGCAGTACTTCTGAGAAGACCGGCATAAAGGCATCCACTTATATGACCAAGGCTGTAGGAGATGCAGAGGCCTTTGCTGATCTTATCGGAAAAGAGACTGCAGCTTCCGGCGAGGAGGTAAGGCTCATTGCCTGCGGAGGTGACGGTACCCTCAATGAGGTGCTTAACGGAGCTATCAGATATGATAATCTGACAGTAGGTGTAATGCCAATAGGAACAGGAAACGATTTCTGCAGAAACTTTCCTGACGAAGGAGATTTTCTTGACGTAGAGGCACAGCTTAAAGGAAAAGTTATGAAGTGCGACGCTATTAAATACAGCGGACAGCTGGCCGGCAAAGAGCAGACAAGATACTGTGCCAACATGTTTAACATCGGCTTTGACTGCAATGTGGTGGATCTGACTGCAAAGCTGAAAACTTATCCCATGATTAAGGGTTCTTTTGCATACCTTCTTGGGGTTGCTATTACATACATAAAGAAAAAGGGCGCAAAGCTTCGGGTAGAACTTGACGGAAAGGTTATCGAGAACGGACCGCTGCTCCTTACTGCCATTGCTAACGGAGGTTTCTGCGGCGGTGGCGTGCATAGTTCACCTTATGCCTCTGTAACTGACGGAATTATGGATGTTAACGTGATTTTCAATGTGGGAAGAGTAGACTTTATGAAGAAATTCCCATATTACGCTAAAGGAACTCATATGGAGCTTTCTGATATAGACCACATAATATATGCAGGAACCTGCCGCAAAGCCAAGGTTACACCTCTTGATGGCACCATGAGGCTGTGCACAGATGGTGAGATTGTGGATGCAGGTGCCATTGACTTTGAGGTGGTGCCTGAAGCATTCAACCTGCTTCTTCCGGCGGTGCTGTAGGAAGCATAAGAAGGGGCGGATGATTTGAGAAATAACTTAATGAGAAAATTTTTAATACTTTGCATGATGATTGTGCTGACCATTGTTCTGGCCGGATGCTCTTTCCTGAGCAGCGATGATTCCAAAGGTTCTGCCGGCAGTGAGCCTATCTCTGAGGAGTTCCGCGGAGGCTGGGAATGCGAGGAGACCACTCTTGAAGATCCCTATAGCTACACAGGATATTTGCATCTTGAGGTCGGCGACGACGGAAGTTATTCCATGTACGATATTTCGGCGGGGAATCCGGGTATCGAGGGATGGCTGGAGGTTCTTTCCGATACAGAGCTGATTTTACATATAAAGAAGACGGTTGATACGGATATTCCTGTTGAGTGGGACGGCATTTCAATGGAACAGAAAATGAAGTATTGCTTCACCGACGACGGAAAACTGCAGATAACATATGACGACGGTCATAAAACTTCGACGCTGGTATTTTACAGATTCAATTAGCATATAAACTATTTTGCATTATTCAGGCTGCCCTGCGGGGCAGCTTTTTTCGTGACGGCATTTTCCACACGGTTTAGATAAGACCGTATTTTTTTAGCTTATTATAGAGTGTTTGTCTAGAAAGTTTCAATTCTAAGGCAGTTTTTGTAATATTATATCTATTACGCAAAAGCGTTGTCTTCATTATCTCCTTTTCAAGAATTTCCAGTTGGGATTCTAAAGAAGTTCCAGGTTTAATAAATGCTTCAACGGCGAGTTGCGTGCTTGAAAATACTTGTTCTTGTGAAACGATTGATTCCATCGTTCTTTGATTAAACATATAACTAGGCAAATCATGGATAGTGATTTGACCCTCCAGCTTAATGGTGCAGGCATACTCTATGACATTTTTTAATTCTCTCACATTTCCGTCCCACGGATATGCTTGAAAGTAGGCAACAACCTCCTCGTCAAGACCATCAACATTATGGCTTAGGCGATGGTTGTACTGAGAAATATAATGCTCACAAAGAAGTGGAATATCATCACGCCTTTCCCGCAGCGATGGTATTGAGTAATTTGTGACATTAAGTCTGTAAAAAAGGTCTT
>JALFXR010000079.1 GCA_022787405.1 Bacillota bacterium | reverse complement strand
CATACTCCATACCTTTTATGAGCGCAACTCTCCTTGCGGTGTGCTCCACATAAGGAGGCTTGTTTTTCCGGCCTCTGAAAGGCTCCGGCGTCAGGTACGGCGAGTCCGTCTCAACAAGCAGATACTCAATAGGTATCGCAGCGACCACCTCCGTGGTCTTGCGATTGTTTTTATATGTCACCGGCCCGGCTATGGAGATGGTGGCGCCCAGCTTCACATACTGCTCAGCCAGTTCGCGGCTTCCGCTGAAACAGTGAAGCAGCACGCGGCAGTCCTTTTCTGACGTTGCCTCCGCTGCATCACAATCAGGCAATCCAGTGCAACTTCCCGCCTCGCTTTGATGCGCCGGCCCGGGTCTCTTAGGGAACCAGCTCGCACGCTCATTGCTAAAAGCCCCTTCTTCCTTTAATATATCCATAGTTTCCTGATCTGCCTCCCGGGAGTGAATCACGATAGGCATTTTCAGCTCGTTAGCCAGCTGTATCTGACGGCGGAACCAGTAGCGCTGGTCTTCCGCCTCTGATTTGTTATAGTAAAAGTCGAGACCGATTTCACCGATGGCCTTGACCTTTTCCTCACCTGCCAGTTCCTTTATCCTGAGCAGCACATTCTCATCCATGGTTTTGGCATCGTGAGGATGTACACCTACGGCCGCATAGCACCATGGCAGCCTGCGGGCATCCTTTACCGCCTGCTCCGAACTTGGCAGGTCGAAGCCTATATCCATTACATAAGATAAATCAGAAGCCTCGATATCAGCTATCAAGGCTTCTCTTTCTTCTTCTGTAAAGGTATCGTTATTTATATGTGCGTGTGAATCGAATAACATTTTATACCTCTGATTAAATTTTTTATTTCTGAATCCCGCTCTGAATCCCGCCCGCGTTGTTTAATTTCGGTGAATATCATAAATATTACAACATAGGCCTTCTTTTTATCTCCAGTCAAGGTTCAAACATTCGTCAATGTTGTACTACAATTCCCTTTTGGGCCTTTTTTACAACGTTCCGCTCTCGGCAGGCAACGCTGAGGTTTCTCAAAGCTTCCGCTCTCGGCAGGCCGCCTAGCTTACAACTTCTCCATCGGGAGCGGTTGTGGTGACGATTTCGCAGCGCTTGCCGTTGTCCGCAAAGAGCAGCATGCCCTTGGACTCCATTCCGCGGAGCTGACGCGGCTTCAGGTTGGCAACTACAATGACCTTCTTGCCCACCATTTCCTCAGGGCTGAAATCCTCTGCAACACCGCTGATAACCTGACGGCGCTCAGTGCCCATCTTAACCTGGAACACCAGCAGCTTGTCAGCCTTCGGATGCTTTTCGGCCTTTTCTATGATACCTACTCTGAAATCTATCTTGTCGAAATCATCGTACTCGATTTCAGGCTTTAATTCCAGCGGAATGCTTTCCGGTTCGCCGGAAGCAGCCCCGCCTGCAGCCTTCTTTCCGATTTCAGCAAGTTCTTCCAGTTCTTTCTCGATATCCAGTCTCGGGAAAATTGCCGGGCCCTTCTTCACCTGCTCACCGTACATCATTTCAAACTCAAAAGCATCCTCCCATACCACGTCGGAATACCAGAGGCCCATCTGTTTTCTGATTTCCTTTGAAGTGGTGTGCATGAACGGATAGATGAGTATTGAAATAATTCTGATGGTTTCTGCCAGGTTCTTGAGAACTGTATCAAGTTCAGGCTTCTTTTCAGGATCCTTTGCCAGTACCCAAGGAGCCTTTTCATCAATATATTTGTTGGCACGGCGTACCACTATCCAGATTTCCTCCAGTGCCATGTTGAATGCAAACTTGTCCATCTGCTCTTCAACCTTAGCTGCAGCTCCTACTGCAATGGCTTTAAGGTCATCGTCGATTTCGTCGTTGGTCTTCGCCTCAGGCACAACTCCGCCGTTGTATTTTTCTATCATGGAAACTGTTCTTGAAACCAGGTTTCCAAGGTCGTTGGCCAGATCGTAGTTCATTCTCTTAAGCATTACCTCGTTGGTGAATACGCCGTCCTGTCCGAAGGTGTACTCTCTCAGGAGGAAATATTTAAGAGCGTCTACGCCGTATCTTTCTATGAGCACTACAGGATCGACCACGTCTGCACCCTTTGCCGCCTTGGACTTGGATACCTTTTCGCCGCCAAGGAGCAGCCAGCCGTGTCCCAGAACCTTCTTAGGAAGAGGCAGACCTGCACTCATAAGCATTGCCGGCCATATGATGGAGTGGAATCTTACGATTTCCTTTCCTACCAGATGAACGTCTGCCGGCCAGTATTTTTCGTAAAGCTCAGGCTCGTCAGGATATCCCAGTGCGGTGATATAGTTTGTGAGAGCGTCAAGCCATACGTATATTACATGCTTTTCGTCGATTGGAACAGGAATTCCCCAGTCAAAGGTGGATCTGGAAATGCACAGGTCATCCAGTCCCTGCTTTATGAAGGAAATCATCTCGTTTCTTCTGGACTCAGGCTGAAGGAAATCAGGGTTCTTGTCGAAGAGTTCCAGCAGCTTGTCCGCATACTTGGACAGTCTGAAGAAATAAGCTTCCTCTTTGGCGGGTGTTACAGGACGTCCGCAGTCAGGGCAGCAGCCGTTTACAAGCTGGCTTTCAGTCCAGAAGCTTTCGCAAGGTGTGCAGTAGAGGCCCTCGTATTCGCCCTTGTAGATATCGCCGTTTTCGTACATCTTCATGAAGATTTTCTGTACTCGTTCAACGTGTCTGGGCTCTGTGGTTCTGATGAAATCATCATAAGAAATCTCCATAGTGGCCCACAGCTTCTTAATGCCGTCAACAACCTCATCAACGTAAGCCTGAGGTGAAACACCCTTTGCTTCTGCCAGAGTCTGAATCTTCTGACCGTGCTCGTCTGTTCCTGTCAGGAATCTTACATCGTAGCCCGAAAGTCTCTTGAACCTTGCCATGGCATCAGCCATAACCGTGCAGTAGGTATGACCTATATGCAGGTTGGAGCTCGGATAGTAAATCGGTGTGGTGATGTAATATGTTCCTTTTGTACTCATTTTATTGTAAATCTCCTCTCATTCTTCTGCTATTTATCTTCACAGCAGCCGTCGTTTCCCTGGTCTGCAGCGCATTCGCAGTCCTCCGGTGCTGTCTCAATTTTTTCCTTGTCAGCCTCCTCCGGAAAAGCCTTCCTCATGGTCTTGTCCGTTACAGCTATAAGCGCTGCGCCTGCTGCAAGGCCTACTCCTAAAATCTTAAGCAGAGTAGATGCAAGTCCCCCGTTATTCTTCTGTGTTGCCTTCTTATCGGCTTTCGTCATTCCTCTTTTCATCGTAATACCTCCTGTTTTCTACGTAGGACACAATCAGATTTGCGGCCTCTTCTTCTGAAATATAACTGCTGTTTATAGCCAGATTATAATTTGTATATTCTCCCCATTTCTGGCCAGTGTGGTAGTTATAGTAGTTCTGGCGTGCCTTGTCATAGGTGGAGATGATCTCCTTCACCTTTGAAGGGTCATCGCCGTATTTTTCAACAGCTCTCTTTACTCTGTCCTCATATTCGGCGTAGATAAAGATATTGGTTACTCCCGGCATTTCCCGCAGTACATAATCAGCGCAGCGTCCGACAATTACGCCGGTGCCGGTATCACCGATTTCCTTTATCACCTGGAACTGTGCCAGAAAGAGCTTGTCGTTAACGGATAATGCACTTCCTGTGGCTCCTTCATTGAAGCTCAGTGCAGAAGCGAGGCTGTAGGCGAAGCTGCTTTTGGCCTTCAGCTCTGCGCCTTCGATGATTTCTCTCGAATAGCCGCTCTGCTCAACGGCCATGTCAATGATTTCCTTGTCGTAGAAAGGAACCTTCAGCTTGTCAGCCAGAAGCTTTCCTATGATTCTGCCTCCGCT
>JALFXR010000077.1 GCA_022787405.1 Bacillota bacterium | reverse complement strand
TTGAACCGCCTTTTATGGTGTATACGTATACTGAAAATCAAATTTTGTCGCTTCAGCGATTATGCTTCAGCAGCTTCAGCAGCAGCCTTCTTGTCGGCCTCTCTCTGTTCGAGAACGTGCTGATATTCTTCTTCTGTCATTTCAGGCATGAACAGTCCTGTTATACCGTAGAACATTGAGATAAGTGGGTTTACATAGTTCAGTACTGCAAATGGAATGTAAGCACTGTTTACACCCAGGAATCCTCTCATAGTAGCTCCACAAGTGTTCCAAGGGAAGAAGTTTGAAGTGATTGTACCGGAGTCTTCCAGACATCTTGACAGGTTCTTTGGAGCAAGTCTTCTGTCTTCGAAAGCTTCCTTGTACATTCTTCCCGGAAGAATGATTGACAGGTACTGGTCGCAGCAGATAGCGTTTACAAATACGCATGACAGCTCAGTTACGATTACCAGTCCACCTCTTGTTCCTCTTGCAATCTTCAGCATAGCGTTAGCAAGGTTACCCATAACACCTGTAACGTCTACGATACCACCGAAGCACATTGCCAGCATGATGAGGGAAATTGTCCACATCATTGACTGGAGTCCGCCGCCGACAAGCAGATCGATAAGATTTGCAACCATGTCAGGGTCAGCATCTCCGGCAGCATCAATAGCCGGGAGCATGTCTTGGCCGTAACCGTTGTTCAGAATGTACATCATATTTGATGGACCGCCGAACGGCAGAACTCTGATGCCGTCCTGGAAGCACATGAACGGAACGCCCAGGAATACGCCGGCAATAAGTGCAGGCAGAGCAGGCATCTTGACGATTACTGCTACGATTACGAATACTGGAGGCAGCAGGAACAGAACATTGAATGTGAAGTTCGCTTCAATGAAATGCAGGAACAGTTCAATTGTTGATGTGTCTGCTGAACCACCCTTGTGAGTGAAACCAAGAATCAGGTACACGATTTCAGCGATTATCCATGATGGAGCAACAGTGTAAATCATGTGCTTGATGTGGTCGAACAGGGTTGCGCCTGCAACTGCAGGAGCCAGGTTAGTTGTGTCTGACAGCGGTGACATCTTGTCTCCGAAGTAAGCGCCTGATACTACTGCACCGGCAGTCATAGCGTTTGAGAATCCAAGAGCTGTACCGATACCGATCAGAGCAACACCCATTGAACCTGCTGTTGACCATGATGAACCAGTTGCCAGTGAAACGATTGAGCAGAGCAGGCAAGCTGTAAACAGGAAGATTGAAGGTGAAATAACCTTAATTCCATAGTACATCATTGCCGGGATAACTCCGCCGGCCTTCCATGAAGCAATCATGGCACCTACTACTGCCAGAATCAGCATTGCCTGCATTGATCTGTTGATTGCAGCGAGGATACCCTGTTCCATGTAGCTCCACTTCCAGCCGTTTGCTGCTCCGATAATGCCAGCTACGCATGCTGCCAGAATCAGACCAACATGTGCTTCTCCTCCATCGTCAAACATAACGTTCCAGAACAGGAATACGATCATTCCAACGATTGCGAGGATGCACTGCCACATAGGTACTTTTCTACCCATAATATAAGTCCTCCTTACAAATATAAAAACTGATAAGTTCACTGAAAAGCCATATACACCAAATAACTTTTCAGACTTCCAAAATTATATAAGTGAAAATATTATAAGTCAATAGAATAAGACAAGATTTTAACAAAGATGCTTAATTAGTACAATGTTGTTACAGGGTAAAGTGATAAATTACGACAGCACTCCTGATACGAATCCTACATTATATATATAATGCAAAGGCAGGCAATCCTCTTATGGATGACGAAAAACTGAAAACTATCTTGCTGTTTGTCAGGTACTTTAAGAACATGTACGGTGAAAATTTGCGGTAAATGTGCAGCCGCCGCGATGCCTGCAGTGGGAACAGAAGAGCCCGGGAAAAGCATCATAAAAGCATTATATAATGAAAGAAAAATCAAACGAAAAAGAAAATGAAAAAAGTTCAAAAGAAGTGTTGACAGAGGGAGATAAATTTGGTATATTACTAAAGCTGTCGCAAGACAGCAGGGCGGAGCGGAAAGCACCGCCGAAGACAATACCATGCAGAACATTGAACTGCTGAAAAAAACATTTGAAAAAATGAAAAAAAGTTGTTGACAATGAGTTGCAGATGCGGTATTATTAAAAAGCTCGCGGCAAGCGAGTGAGGTCCGAAAGGGCCATGAACATTGAAAACTTCATAGTGTAGAAATTTGAGTCATAGACTGCCTCGGCTGAAATGCTGAGGGGTCAAAATATGAATCAAGAAACATGTATGACCTGAATTGGTATATGCATAGTTTCCGACAATTTCTAAACCATAACAGCAATAATTCAGGATTTGAATTTTGGCGAATGCCAAGCGTTAATGAGTTTAAGAATCAGACAGATTATTCGAGCGAGAGCTCAGTAATACAATTTTATTAAGAGTTTGATCCTGGCTCAGGATGAACGCTGGCGGCGTGTTTAACACATGCAAGTCGAGCGAGAAGCTCCTCAGTTGATTCTTCGGATGAAACAGAGGGGTGGAAAGCGGCGGACGGGTGAGTAACGCGTAGGCAACCTGCCCCTTGCAGAGGGATAGCCTCGGGAAACCGGGATTAAAACCTCATAATGCGTATCCTAGACATCTTAGATACGCCAAAGATTTATCGGCAAGGGATGGGCCTGCGTCTGATTAGCTAGTTGGTGGGGTAACGGCCTACCAAGGC
>JALFXR010000253.1 GCA_022787405.1 Bacillota bacterium | reverse complement strand
AAAAAAATTGGAGCTGTTGAGCAGACTCGAACTGCCGAACCTCTTCCTTACCAAGGAAGCGCTCTACCGACTGAGCTACAACAGCATATATATGCAGGGGACTTCATACGACCACCCACGCATTATATAATAACATTATTTTTCGAGATATGCAACTATTTTCTTTTTAATTCTTTGCAAAGCATTATCTATTGATTTTGGAGATTTTCCCAAAGCATCAGCAATCTCAACATAATTCTTGCCTTTGAGCTTTTCTATCCATACTTCTCTTTCGAACCGGCTGAAAATTCCGCTATCATATGCCTTGAGATATTCCACCACCTCCTGGAGAAGCAGCAGTGCTTCAGGATCATTATCCATAGAAGCCTGCAGAATATCACCAACAGAAAAGTCCTGAGTATAATCATCCATTTCCTTGTTGAGTGAAACTGATTCGTTGAGAGGCTTATGCCGCTTCCTGTTGGCTTTTTTGATAGCAGAAAGAATCTGACTGTTTACGCATGTGTCGGCAAAGGTTTTGAAGGCCGCCTCTTTGGAACCATCAAAACTTCTGATAGCCTTAAAAAGACCTATCATGCCCTCCTGCACCACATCCTCGCTGTCAGCACCGGTGATGTAGTATGTCTTCGCCTTGTTCTTTACCAGCCCCTTGTACTTTTCTATGAGAATTTCCTCAGCGGTTTCGCTGCCTTCCTGAGCCATTCTTACCAGCTGTTCGTCGGTGAGAATGTGTAAACGGTTAATTTCCATCTCTCTGTTTTCTTACCTCATATATTATCACGGCTGCCGCATTGGAAGCATTGAGGGATGTAATTCTGCCTACCATCGGCATGGAAACCACAAAATCACACTTTTCCCGAACCAGCCTGCTTATGCCGAAGCCCTCGCTGCCGATTACTACGGCAAGCTTTCCTTTCAGATCGGCTTTGTAATATTCCTGACCTCCCATATCACAGGCGGCTACCCAGATTCCTCTTTCCTTGAGTTCCTCTATTGTCTGTGCGATGTTAGTCACCTTAACACAAGGCATATACTCGATTGCACCTGCTGAAGCCTTTGCCACAACCTCCGTAAGACCGCAGGCACGGCGTTTCGGTATAATTATGCCATGAGCACCGGCACATTCGGCTGTACGCATGATCGCCCCCAGATTATGAGGATCCTCCAGATTATCAAGTACTATTATGAAAGGATCTTCACCTCGTTCCTCTGCAATACGAAAAATGTCTTCTAGTTCAGCATAAGCATAGGCACTTACGTAGGCGCAGACTCCCTGATGGGCCTGTCCCGGAGCCAGTCTGTCCAAGGCTGACTTTTCTACCTTCATAATCGGAATCCTGCGTTCTTTGGCAAGAGCGAGGATTTTTTTCATAGAACCATCCTCGGTGCTTATCATAAGCTTGTCTATATCTCTGCCGCTTTTCAAAGCTTCCGTTACCGGATTGCGGCCCACTATTATATTGCTTTTTTCTTTTTCCTTCGCCATTACTTTTCTCTCTTGTATTCAAAAAACTGATACTTGATGCCGTGCTCTTCCTGCTGCTCACTTTGCCATACAACCTTATAATGCGGCAGTTCATCTGCGTTCTTAATAAAAGCATCGGCTTCAAATTCCTCGTAGATTTTAGTTATGAAAAGGCTGTCGCACTCCTCCATAAGTTCGTTATAAAGGGTTGCACCGCCGATAATCATCACCCCGTCAGCAGGGAATTCTGCACACTTCTCACGAAGTTCGTCCATACTGCGGACTATAACACAACCTTCCTTTTCATAATCAGGATTGGCCGTCAGTACTATGTTGGTTCTTCCCGGCAGAGGTCTTCCTCCCGGCAGGCTTTCCAGCGTCTTGCGGCCCATGACAACAGCCTTGCCAAGGGTTCTTTCCTTAAAGTATTTCAGATCGCCGGAAAGATGGGTCAGGAGCTGACCGTCTTTTCCTATTCCCCAGTTTTTGTCCGCTGCCACAATCATATTCATATGCTCTGTTTCTCCTTTCGGATTTTTACTAAATAGCAATAGGGATGTTCAGTATCTGCGGATTCTTCTGGTAATCCTCCACGATGATGTCGTCAGTGGTAAAGTCGTAGAAGTTCTTTATGTCAGGATTGAGTCTGAATTCCGGTGCGGGATACTGCGGTCTTTCGATAAGCTCTTTTATAATCGGAACATGTCTGTCGTAGATATGTGCATCGGAAATTACGTGAACCAGTTCTCCCGGCACCAGGCCGCTTACCTGCGCAAACATGTGAACAAGCACCGAATACTGCACCACATTCCAGTTGTTAGCTGCCAGAATGTCCTGAGAACGCTGGTTGAGTATGGCGTTAAGCTTATTACCTGTAACGTTAAAGGTCATGCTGTAAGCGCACGGCTCCAGATTCATTTCAGAAAGATTATCAAAATTATATATATTGGTAAGAATTCTGCGCGAATAAGGTGTGTTCTTAAGCTGCCAGAGCACATTATCCACCTGGTCCATTTCTCCTTGGGCAAACTTATATTTTACTCTCATCTGATAACCGTAGGCTTTGCCTATGGAGCCGTCTTCATCTGCCCACTCATCCCAGATGTGCGGTTTCAGATCTTTAATGTTGTTAGACTTTTTCTGCCATATCCAGAGGATTTCATCAACGGCGGATTTGATAGCCGTCGGCCTTAAGGTCAGTGCAGGAAACTCTTCAGACAGGTCGTATCTGTTTACCACACCGAAGGTCTTGATCGTATGTGCAGGCGTTCCGTCTTCCCAGCGGGCGCGAACCGTCTGGCCTTCGGATGAAAAGCCGTTATCAAGAATTTCTCTGCACATATTTACGAATAACTTGTCTGCCTTACTCATGTCATTCTCCTTTTCCGATAATCTGAAAAGCTTCCGATATTATATCTTCCAGTCTTTCCTTTCTGTCCTCCAGATAAAGGTACCCTATCAGTGCTTCTAAGGCCGTGGCATACTTGTAGTCCATGGCATCAGAGTTCTTTGGCTTTGAAGCCGACTTGTGGTTTCGAGCACGCTTTGCGATGCTCATCTCCTCATCGCTTAGAAAGTCGGAAGTCATCATGGCCTTAAGTGCCGCAGCCTGACCGGCTGCTCTCACATAGCGTACCGCCCGTTTATGCAGTGCATCGACGTGTGCACCAAAGCTTACACTTTCAGAGCCGTCACAGCTGGTCTCAAGAACGTATTTTCTTACATATATTTCATAAACGGCGTCGCCGATATAGGCGAGCGCCGTTGTGTTTATAATCTTGGGATTTAAATTTGGATTCATATATAGGTTTACTCCTTGACCACCTGTACACCCTGTGGAGTATCCTTAAGAATCAGGCCCCTTGCCTTGAGGATGTCTCTAATTTCGTCTGCTCTTGCGAAATTCTTCGCCTTTCTGGCCTCCTGACGCTCGTCAATGAGAGCCTGTACCTCAGCATCGATTTCAACTTCCTCTTCCACATCCTGCTGAAGGAGTCCCAGCACTGTGGTGAGCTCCATGAGAGTATCCAGAGCCTTTTCAGCAAACTCTTTCGAAGCCCCATCTTTAACAGCAGTATTTATAGCGGTAATCAGTTCGAAAACTGCCGCAATAGCATCTGCTGTATTCAGGTCGTCATCCATAGCTTCGATGAATTCCTGTCTATACTTGTCAAAGCTTTCAAGCTTTGCCTTTTCCGCATCGGTCATAGCACCACTGCCTGATGCAATGAGATGTTTCAGGTTAGACTTGGCATTTCTCATTCTCGTCAGAGAGTTCTTTGACTGGGTCAGTATATCTTCACAGAAATCAATTGGTCCTCTGTAATGACCGTTGAGAATGAGGAAGCGCAGAGTTTCACCATCATAAACCTGCAACAGATCTCTTACAGTCTTGAAGTTGCCTAAAGACTTGGACATCTTGGTTCCGTCCACGTTAATATAGCCGTTATGCATCCAATAGTGAGCGAAGCAGCATCCGTTATGAGCTTCGGACTGAGCGATTTCGTTTTCGTGATGCGGGAACTGAAGATCCGCACCACCTGCGTGAATATCTATGGTTTCACCAAGATACTTCTTAGCCATTGCCGAGCATTCGATGTGCCAGCCGGGTCTTCCCATTCCCCATGGTGAATCCCATGCAATCTCACTGTCTTCCTTCCTGGCTTTCCAGAGCGCAAAATCCAGCGGATCTTCCTTTTTTTCACCTACAGCGATTCTGGCACCGGCGATAAGGTCTTCTATGTTCTTGCCGGAAAGTTTGCCGTAACCATCAAACTTTCTGGTTCTGTAATAAACATCTCCTTCAGATTCATAAGCGTATCCCTTGTCGATAAGGTCCTGAACGAATCTGATTATATCATCTATGGTCTTCGATACCTGTGGATGAACCGTAGCCTTTTTTATATTGAGGGCTGCAGCATCTTTATAATACTCTTCGATGTATTTTTCGCTGACCTCAGAAGCAGATATTCCCTCCTCCTTGGCTCTGTTTATAATCTTATCGTCTACATCCGTAAAGTTCTGAACGAATTTTACCTTGTAGCCTCTGTATTCCAGATACTTTCTCATGGTATCGAAAACAACAAAAGGTCTGGCGTTTCCTATGTGGAAATAGTTATATACTGTAGGTCCGCAGACATACATCTTAACCTTTCCCTCTTCAATAGGAACGAATTCCTCTTTTCTTCTGGTGAGCGTATTATATATCTTCATCTTGCTTTCCTTCCTTCTGGTTTTTCTCACGTATAACCTCCATAAGCTTCTCTTCCAGGTTGGATGCTCCTGCACAGTCGATACATCCGGCCTCAATCTTATGGGTGGTCTGCAGTATTTTCTCAAGCTCCATCACTCGTTTGCGAAGGCATTCTATCTCCACAGCTATCGGATCCGGCAGGTCTACCTGATTCAGGTCCTGAGTTGTGCTCTTGCCGTTTCTCTTTACTATGGTTCCCGGTATACCTACCACCGTACAGTTTGGCGGAACTTCTTTAAGAACAACTGAACCTGCTCCGATTTTTACATCGTCGCCAACCTTAAACGGTCCCAGAACTTTGGCTCCGGAGCTTACTACAACTCTGTTGCCGATGGTCGGGTGGCGTTTACCTGTATCCTTGCCGGTACCTCCGAGAGTAACACCTTGATATATGGTTACATCGTCTCCCACTTCTGCCGTTTCCCCTATTATTACCGCCATGCCGTGGTCGATAAAGCAGCGCCTGCCTATCTTGGCGCCGGGATGAATTTCAATGCCTGTAAGCCAGCGGGCAAGCTGAGAAATGATTCGTGCAAGAAGCATCATATTGTGTTTGTAAAGCCAGTGAGCAGGACGATGAAAGATTAAAGCCCATATTCCCGGATAGCAGATCAGAACCTCGAAGCCGTTTCTGGCGGCGGGGTCTTTTTCTACCATATTTCTTATGTCCTCTCCCACTTCTCTAAAAAAAGCCATCTGTGATTATTCCTCCACAATGCTTATAGTTTTTATTACCTGTTTTTCTTTAGGACAGTCGCTCCAGTCTCTCTTTACACTTACGATTCTGTCAGCCGCATCCATACCTTCGGTAATCTTGCCGAAGGCAGCATACTGCCCATCAAGATGAGGAGCCTTGGCAACCATAATGAAGAACTGTGAGCCGGCTGAATCAGGATCCATCGCTCTCGCCATGGACATTACACCTCTGGTATGCTTAAGGTCGTTCTTTACTCCGTTGGCTTCAAACTCTCCCTTGATAGTGTATCCCGGACCACCTGTACCATTTCCCTTAGGACAGCCGCCCTGTATCATAAAATCAGGAATTACTCTGTGAAAGGTAAGTCCGTTATAAAAGCCTTCGTTTACAAGCTTCTCAAAGTTTGCAACTGTAATAGGCGCAGTTTCAGGATAAAGTTCTCCCTTCATAACATCGCCGTTTTCCATTTCAATGATTACCTTTTTCATTATATTCTCTCCTCGTATAATCTGATTGTTTTCTTTATAAGCTTTCCTATATATACCACAGAAATCACCCTGACAAACCATGGTTTTTAAGCTTATTCCTCTATTTTTCTGCATTGACGATAGCGATGGCATCAGCAATGGCTTCTTCCACTGTCTTTTCACTCTTGTCTGCATCACGTCTCAGCTTGTATTCTACGATTCCCTCGGGTGCGCGCTTACCTACAGTAATTCTTACAGGTATGCCGAGAAGATCCGCGTCCTTAAATTTTACCCCCGGTCTCTCGTCTCTGTCATCCAGAAGCACTTCCACCCCTGCAGCCATAAGTTCTCTGTATATTTTTTCTGCAGCAGCATCCTGCGCCTCATCTCCCGGCTTTACCTGTGTTATTATCACATGATAAGGTGCCACGGACATAGGCCAGATAATGCCGTTCTCATCATGGTTCTGCGGCATGTCAATTATAGCCTGGAATGTACGGGAAATACCAATTCCGTAGCAGCCCATCCAGATTAACTGGTCCTTCTGGTTCTCGTCCTTGTAAACAGCCTTCATCGGTTCTGAATACTTGGTCCCCAGTTTAAAAATCTGTCCTACCTCAACACCTCTTGCATGACGCACCGGCGCTCCGCAGATCGGACATGGGTCTCCCTCTTTAAGTGTCTTTAAATCAACTATCATGTCGCCTTCGTAATCTCTGCCGTAGTTCACATTGATATAGTGGTGGTCTTTTTCGCATGCTCCTGCACACATATTCTTAAGTCCCGGCAGCTCACTGTCTACAATTATCTTGCAGTCATGCAGGTGCATAGGCCCGGTGAAACCTCCCACACATCCGGTAGCCGCAGACATTTTTTCCTCGTCAGCAAACTCGATGGCATATTCGGGAATGTTCAGCGCGTTGACCAGCTTGGTCATGTTAAGTTCCCTGTCTCCGCGGATAAATACTGCTACATAGCCGTTTTCTTTTCCTTCCGCGTCGTAGGTTACAAACAGAAGCGCCTTGATAGTCTGCTTCTTGTCCAGCTTGAGAAAATCTGCAACCTCATCTATTGTTTTTGTCCCCGGAGTATATACCTTTTCCAGAGGAAGCATTTCCACATCGTTCTGAGGTGCGGCATCCACACATGCAGCCTTTTCCACAGTGGCTGCAAGATCGCAATGGTCACAGTACGCTATCTCAGATTCACCATATTCACAGAGTGCTGTAAACTCGTGAGAATTGGAACCGCCTATGGCTCCGGTATCAGCCTCAACAGGGCGGAAGTTCAGTCCGCAGCGTGTAAATACGTTGCTGTAGGCCTCATACATCTTGTTATAGCTTTCGTCAAGTCCTGCCGCATCCTTATCAAAGGAGTAATTGTCCTTCATGATAAAAACTCTTGAACGCATCATGCCGTATCTAGGCCGAGCTTCATCCCTGTACTTGTCAGAAATCTGATAGAGCATGCGCGGGAGCTGTCTGTAAGATGTTACGTCACTCTTTACTATGTCGGTAAAAACTTCTTCAGCTGTAGGTCCGAGGCAGAACTCTCTGTCGTTTCTGTCCTTCAGTCTCCACATCTCAGGTCCGTAGGCATCCCATCTGCCCGATTCCTTCCAGAGCTCTGCAGGCTGTACACTCTGAGTGTATATTTCCTCTGCACCTTTGGCATCCATTTCTTCTCTTACAATATTTTCAATCTTGCGGATGGTTCTCCAGCCCATAGGCATATAAGTGTAAACACCCGCAACGGTTTTCTTGATCATTCCCGCTCTCAGCAGAAGAATATGACTTGGAATCTCCGCTTCTGTCGGAACCTCCCTCAATGTTTTAAAATGCATCTGTGATAATTTCATCTTGCTTTCTTTCCTCCGATTATCTATTGTCTGTAAAGTACGCAAACTGCTTCGCAGGCTATTCCCTCACAGCGTCCCACAAAACCCAGATTTTCAGTTGTGGTGCCTT
>JALFXR010000229.1 GCA_022787405.1 Bacillota bacterium | reverse complement strand
TTTCTGTAATTCCTTCCCTCTGCAATTTTTTAAGTGTTTCTGTAAGATCTGCTGCAACTTCCTCGTGCGTTCCTTTTTTAAAAGCCACTCCAAGTTCTGATTTATAAATACTTTCATCCAACATTCGGTAAGCATCCTTACCTTCTTTCACCAGACTGCCAAGCATTGCCTCATGCCCGGCAATCGCATCTACATAATTCTTTCTAAGTGCCGCATAAATTTCATTCGTTGTAGAAAAACAGTTCACCTGCTGCATCTGTGGAAGATCTGACTTAATATTATGAAGAAAAAGATCCTCTGCCTTTGTAGTTGCCTGCACTGCAATCCTCTTTCCTTTCAGATCCGAAAGTGTTTGGATTTCGCTCTCATTTTTTACAACTACCATCTGGCGGCTGTACAGGTATGGACCTGCCCACTGATATTTGTCTTCTCTTCCATTCATGGAATAGCTGCTCCACAGACAGTCTACTGTTCCATCTGCCAAAAGTTCATCCTTATCTTCCCAGACTATATTCTCAAACTTTGGCTGATATCCCAGCCTCTGAAATGCTTCCTTAGCAAGTTCCACATCAATACCTTTATATTTGCCATCACTTGTCTGATAACTGTAAGGTTCAAAATAATCCATTCCAATAATAATCTCCGGCAGTTCACTATCAGCCGCTTTCTCTTTCTTTACTCCACATCCTCCCAGCATAAGACTGCAAGTCAGAAGAAATGCAGCAATACAAATTCTGTTTCCTCGGGTACGGGAGCTATTCTTTCGATTCCTTCGATTCTTTCTCATATCCTATTCCTTAATTTTAGATACCTATTCTATATGTACTACTTTTCTTGTTTCCTGATCATTTCCGCTAACATCGACAGCAACTTATCGACTTGGATCGGCTTTGCTATATGACCATCCATTCCAGCTGCAATAGCCTCTCTCTTATCTTC
Organism: Bacillota bacterium; assembly: GCA_022787405.1. Lineage (GTDB taxonomy): Bacteria > Bacillota > Clostridia > Peptostreptococcales > Anaerovoracaceae > SUG1106. Next base: position 1,558 of record JALFXR010000229.1, on the reverse strand, counting down.
TTCAAATGCATTTGCTGTCATTGCAATGATAGGTATCCTCGCCTTATCCTTATCTGGTAAATTCCTGATTGCCTGTGTTGCTTTATAACCGTCCATTTTGGGCATCTGGATATCCATGAGGATTATATCATATGTTCCTGCCGGCATCTTTGTTATCCTATTTACACACTGAATACCATCTTCCACACGTTCTATCTTAAGACCAGCACGTTCAAGTATTGCTTCTGCAATCTCCGCATTCAGATCATTGTCCTCTGCCAAAAGGATATTCCTGCCTTCAAGGACTTCACTGCCTGTTCCAGAACTTTCAACGTGTTTTTTTACATAATAGTTTGCATCCGCTATCCTATGCTTTAATGTAACTGTAAAGGTGCTACCCTTTCCAAGCTCACTCTCTACAGTTATTGTTCCACCAAGCAGTTCAACATATTTCTTAACTATTGACATTCCAAGTCCACTTCCTGCGATTTTACTCTTTGTAGTGTTCTGCTCACGTGTGAATGCCTCGAAGATCCTTGTCTGATAATCCGCACTCATACCGATTCCGGTATCGCTCACTCTGGTCCTCACGATCATGTACCCAGACTCATCGCATGGTAATTCAGCTACGTTCATCATAACAGAACCACCAGCCGGAGTATATTTTAAGGCATTGCTCAGGATATTGACAAATATTTCTTTTACTTTGATAGTATCTGTCAGCACATGCTCATGCTCTACATTTATCGTATAATGAAGTGCAATATTCTTTTTCTTTGCTTCATCATCAAATATTTCAAATAAAGTCTGCCGGATTTCTTCAATCCGGCCATAGTTCTCATCAATTTCCATTTTTCCACTCTCAATCCGGGCCATATCAAGTACATTATTTATGATTGACAAAAGAAGCTTTCCTGACTGCTGCAGTTTTTCCAAATGTTCTGAAGTTTCAGGCAGTTCTTTTTCTTTTAGTTCATCCTCCATAAGCTGTGCATAGCCCAGAATTGCATTCATAGGAGTACGGATATCATGCGACATATTATTAAGAAAACAGGTCTTTGCGAGACTGGCAGCTTCTGCTTTTTTCAGAGCGATTTCCAGTTTATTATTGAGCTTTTGTGTATCATTTGCCGCAAGCTTTGCAACAGATTCTGCTTTCCTTGCCTTTTTTAAAAGTACGAGGATAATGCCAATTATGCTGAGTGCAAAAAATCCTGTGGCGACAAAAAAAGCAAGCATATTGTCTTTTACAAAATCCAAAAATGTTACCTTATCTGCTGTACTGTCATAAATAGCAAGTGCACTTGTAAGCATATCTGACGGCATGGCCTTCAAGGTTTTATTCAGTATCGACAAAAGATGTCCCTCTCCTCCACTTACTGCAAAGCATGCTTCCATTGTTTTTGTAAGTGGAACACTCTTGAAATCTCGATCGTTATCATATTTCAGCGCCTGGCTGGTTCCCATGAGAAAACAGTCTGCTTTTTCATTCATGACCATATCTGCCGCATCAGCAAGTGAATCACAATCTACAAACTTCCATTGGGGATAACTGAAAGCCATATGCTGCTTTAAGGCT
>JALFXR010000212.1 GCA_022787405.1 Bacillota bacterium | reverse complement strand
CAGGCACCCTGTATTTATTGGAGATCTCAACTATTTTTTTCCGTCTTACCAAAGAAAGTATAGCCCCCGTAGGGTCGTGAAAACTGGAATTGACAAAGATAAAGCGAGGATTATATTTTTCCACCAGACTTTCAAGAACATCGCACTTAATGCCGTCTTCATCCATGGGAACCGTCCTTATGACTGCTTCAGCCAGCTCCATAGCGCGATATGCATCAGGCGATACCGGCTCTTCCATTATTACAGTATCCCCCGGTTTAATCAAAAGCATTACAAGAAAATCAAGAGCCTGATTAGTTTCTGTCAGAACCTGAATCTGGCCTGTTGACGCCTTGATTCCTTTGGTGCTGAGAAAGCTCACCAGTTTTTGCCTCAGCAGCATATCACCTTTATAGGGGCTGTAAAAATACTGATTTCTGCCCTCCCCGGTAATTATTTCAGCTATATCGCGAGCCATTCTTACTTGGTCATATATACCCATTGTGGAAATGCCACTGCCGAGAGAATATTTGTCAGCCTCCCCGAAGCGCTGGAAAATATCATCAAAGGTTACTTCCATATCAAGATAGCAGGGTTTAATCTGATTGACCCAGTTCACTCTCTTGTTATTGGCTCTGTGCTGTCTGCTGTCCTCATAATCAGTATTCCCGTCTCTTTCATCGCCTACAGCCACAATATAGCCGACGCCCTGTTTTGATTCAATGAGTTCCTCTGCCTTAAGCTCAATGTATGCTTTTACAACCGTATTTCTGTGAACCCCCAGAATACTTGCCAGGGCACGTTCAGAAGGAAGGGTACTTCCCTTGTTTATTTCCCCTGAAAGTATCTCCTTTTTAAGCTGAGCTGCAATCTGCAGATATAAAGCAGTCTTTGAGTTTTTGTCTATCTTTACGTTCATACTTTTTCTCCGTGGAACTGGTAATAACATATCTCGAGCCTGCCGTTATACAGCTTTCGCCGCCTGTCGGCAGGCCGTCCCATGGCCTTCTGCTCGATAGTCTTATCCGATGTGACCACAAAAAGTGACCATGTAGGATGATCTTCAAAAAATTTACGATAGACGCCGTAAATCCGGTCTATGGCCTCCTGCTCACCGATTCGCTGGCCGTAAGGCGGATTGGTGATCATAACACCTGAAAGGGCTTTTGTTCTCAGTGCAGATACATCTGCTACGCTGAATTTTATGCAGTCGTCTACTCCCGCCTCCTCTGCATTGGCCTTTGCAGCTTTGATGGCTGCAGGATTGATATCTGAACCATATATTTTCAGATTGACACCGTTGTCTATGGCTTGGAATGCCGCTTTCCTCTCCTCCTTCCAGAGCCCTGCAGGAATAGCTTCCCATCCCTCTGCTGCAAACTCTCTGGATATGCCAGGCGCTATATTCTTGGCTATAAGCGCCGCCTCAATTGGAATTGTACCGGAACCGCAGCAGGGATCTGCCAGAATCCTGTCCTTGTTCCAGAAAGACAGCTGTACAAGAGCTGCTGCTATGGTTTCCTTTATAGGGGCTTCCACGCTGTGTCTGCGGTATCCTCGTTTGTGAAGTCCCGGTCCGGTGGTGTCCAGCGTCACTGTGACTCTGTCCTTGAGAAGGGTTATCTTTATATCGTAAAGCGCCCCCGTCTTTTCAAAATGCTCCACACCGTAGGTCTCCTTAAGTCTTTCCACTATGGCCTTTTCCGCCACCGACTGACAGGCAGGTACGCTGGAAAGCTTGGACTTCACTGATGATCCGTTTACGATGAACTTGCCGTCTATAGGAATCCACTCTTCCCAGGCGATGGCCTTTACCTGCTGGAACAGGTCTTCAAATTCATAGGCCATAAACTCACCCATTTTAAGCTGTACTCTGTCGGCACTTCTCAGCCACAGATTTGCTCTCACCACAGCACGCTCATCTCCCATAAAGGTGATTTTGCCGTCCTCTGTTTTGATTATCTTGTATCCCAGATGTTCTATTTCTCTCTTTACTACCGCTTCAAGGCCGAAGGTAACGGCCGCTATTATTTCCAGCTTCAATTTTTGCAAGTTCCTTTCATCGGTTATTCCTGATTCTGCCCGGCAGGGCTGACTGTGTATGAAAAAAGCGCCCCTTTTTCGGGGCGCTTTTAATTATCTACAGATAAGGCGCCCTTCTGTTAAGTGAATTTCCTTCCAGCTTTTCAAGCTCGTCGAGAGCTTTGCCTGTGCCAATTGCCACACATGATTTAGGGTCCTCAGCTATAATTACTTTTATTCCTGTTCTTTCCTCAATTCGCCTGTCGATTCCGTAAAGCAGAGCACCGCCTCCGGTTATGATGATTCCCGAGTTGCTGATGTCGGCAGCAAGCTCCGGCGGAGTTCTCTCAAGCACATTGTGTACAGCCTCTGTAATGGCATACAGAGGTTCCTCCAAAGCATCCATCATTTCATCTGATGTGACGTCAACACTCTTCGGAAGTCCTGTAACCAGGTCACGTCCTCTGCATTCCTTGGTAACCACCTCATCTCTCGGGAAAGCTGTTCCGATAGTGACCTTCAGCTCTTCTGCAGTTCTTTCGCCGATATAGAGTTTGTGAGCCTTTCTCATATATTTAATGATAGCTTCGTCGAATTTATCCCCGGCAATCTTTACAGATGTACTGGCTACAATGCCACCTAATGAAATTACAGCGATATCGGTGGTTCCTCCGCCTATATCGATTACCATTACGCCGTCAGGTTTTGCTATATCAATTCCTGCACCGATGGCAGCAGCTACAGGCTCCTCCATGAGGTAAACATCTTTGCCTCCTGCCTGTGTAGCGGCTTCTCTTACTGCTCTCTTCTCGACTTCTGTTACACCGCTCGGCACACAAACCATGATTTTAGGTTTGAAAAATCTTCCTGAGCCGCAGGTCTTTCTGATGAAATATTTAAGCATTCTCTCTGTAATGTCATAGTCAGAAATTACACCATCTCTGAGAGGTCTTACCGCAACTATGTTGGCAGGAGTTCTTCCCAGCATCTGACGAGCTTCCTCACCTACCGCCAGGATTTCATCCGTGTCGTTGTTAATGGCTACTACCGATGGCTCGTTAAGCACAATTCCTTTTCCTTTTATATACACCAGCACATTAGCTGTGCCCAGGTCAATACCGACTTCTGAAGCAAATCCCATAGTCCATCTCCTTTTCTAATGATATTTCTATCATTTGCATTTTTTATTAAAATATGAATAATTGTCACGTTACATTCTTAGACCGCGCCGGTATTTCAGTCTGCAGCGTGTCGTAAGCGTAGTTACATTTTATTATATCTAATTCCGGAGATTTTTTCAAGTGGTCAAAGGCAGCGTCATGTGAAATTTTGAAGCGGAATTTTATGGTCTGTAAGTCGGCGGGGAATTTTCTTTAATTCCTCGAAAAGGCAACCTTTCTCTGTGTTTTATGTGTCAAAAGGTTGACTTTTGGCATATATTAATATTTCAGCGGCAGAAATACTCTGTAATCCCCTCAAAATCTTAAGAAAAATTAATAATTTGTTAATTGGTCCTTAATTTTCCTGTAGTATGATTATATTATCAGAAATTAACACATCAAGGAGCCGCAGGCTCCGGATTCAAAAGGGGTTTTCAAATGAATATTTTAATTCTTACGGGAAAATTCGGCATGGGGCATGTCAAATGTGCCGAAGCCATCACCGAAGAAATTTATGCTGCACAGAAAGATGTGACAGTAAGTTCTGTAGACGTGATGGATTATCTATTTCCACATTTCAGCAAAGCAATTTACAAAGGTTTTTCCATTCTGGTGACCAGGCTTCCGGGTATGTACAATCACCTTAACCGTGCTGCCGGCAGACACGCAGGCATACCTATGAAAAAAGCCATCGCTGCCAAACTTGACAAACTCATGGAACAGACAAAGCCTGACCTTATCATATCCAATCTGCCGGTATGCAGTAAATACATCTCTGCCTACAAAGAACTCAGAGTCTGTACACCGCCGCTTTTTACCTACATAACAGATATCACCGTCCACGACGAGTGGATTGCGGACAAGACAGACCTGTATTTTGTCGGCGATGAATCTACCAGAAATGCCCTCATATCCAAAGGGGTTAACGCAGAAAAAATCGTAATATCAGGAATTCCGGTAAGCAACGTTTTTAATAAGGCGCAAGACTGTGAAAACAAATCGGATAAGGTTCGTCTTCTCATAATGGGCGGCGGACTAGGACTCATTCCGGGAGGCAGCCGTCTTCTTCGGAGCCTCAACGAAGAAAAAAAACTCCGTGTAACGCTCATAGCAGGAAAAAATCATCGTCTAGAAAAACGCGCACGCTTAAAATACAAGAACATCAACGTAATAGGCTACACCGACAAGGTCGCTGATTTTATGTCGGAAGCAGACCTGGTATTAACCAAGCCTGGAGGCATCACTACCTTTGAAGCTATCGCATCACAGACTCCAATGTATATAGTGGATCCGTTCCTGGAACAGGAAATGGGCAACGCTCACTTTATAGAGAGCAGAAACATAGGACGAGTTGTAAAGAGCAAAGAAATAGATATTGCCGCCGACCTGAAAAAAGTTGTCGGAAACAAAGGTCTTATTGAGACAATGAAATCCAATATGTCCCGCATTTCTTTGCACTTCGAGTCCGCCAATCCAATGGATCATCTGGCGGACTGCAGCCGCTTCACGAATGACAATTTCCGTCCTGAAATAATGCTCACCTTCGACGACGGGCCTGATCCGGTCTACACCGGACAGCTCCTTGACCTTCTTGACAGATACGGAATCAAGGCGGCTTTTTTCACCGTAGGCGCTTTCGCGGCAGCAAACCCCAGACTGGTGGAGCGCATGGTCCGCGCCGGACATACGGTAGGAATTCATTCTTACTCTCACAAAAGTGCCTATCTCATGTCTGCCTCTGGAGTAAGCAGCGATCTGGACAAGTCAACCTGCGCACTCACCGCTTTAGGAATCACTCCGCGCTTCTATAGACCTCCATGGGGCCATACGACTCAGGCACTGGTTAATTCAGCCAGAAGCCGCGGTCTTGCACCTGTTTACTGGACCGTCATGGCACAGGACTGGAAAGGCAATATCAGCTCCGATGAAATTGCTTCACGGCTGCTGAGCCGGACCCTACCCGGAAGCATCGTATGCCTCCATGATGGCAGAGGAAAAAACAAAGCACCATCCAGAACTATTGCTGCCCTGGAAAAGGTAATTCCCATCTGGATAGAAAAGGGATACCGTTTCGTGCAGCCGGAGGAGGTGTACGGACAATGAAAAGGCCGTCAGCCGATAAACTCATAACATGGGGGCTGCTGTTTGCAGCTTTAGCAGGACTTACAGCACTGTTTCTTCACCGTGAATACAGTTTTGCTGCTGTGCTCTCATCCATAAAAACCGCTGATCCGCTCTGGCTTATCCCTGGGATTATGGCTATGGGACTGTTTTTTGTCTGTGAAGGTGCCAATATCGGAATGTGCCTCCGTCTGGCAGGCCACAGTGTCCCACGTTCCTCTCAACTCAGATACGCTATGGTCGGCTTCTTTTTCAGTTCCATTACACCTTCGGCTTCCGGCGGTCAGCCTATGCAGCTCTATTTCATGCACAAGGATCGCCTCCCGCTTTCCCATTCGTCTCTGGCCCTGCTGACAGAACTCACGTCCTTCCAGGCCGCCGCGGCTGCGCTGGCCATTGCCGGACTTGTGGCCCCCTGCAGCCGGCTGCCCGGCCTCTGGCCGGGCACCGCCGCCGTCACAGGCGGCGGGGCGGCAGGCGGCACCATAACCACGGCCATCCTTGCCGCCGGTATCCTCATCAGTGCCGCCGTGCTGGCCGTTCTGCTGTTCATCATTTTTTCCCCGTCAGCCACGAGAATTATTGCTTCACCGGTTCTTTGGGCTGTGGACAGATTCAATCTGCAGAATGCCCCCGTATTAAAAATGAGATTTTTTAGAAGCATATGCGAGTACCGGCATGCCTCACGATACATAATAAAAAATCCTTGCGCCATGGCAAAGATTTTTTTCACTTCTGTTATTCAGCTGCTGGCCTATTTTTCCATAACATTCTGCGTGTGCAGAAGCCTTGGAATTACAGGCGTTTCATGGATTCACATTACATTGTGTCAGGCGGCGCTATATGTTGCGGTTTCCGCTTTGCCTCTTCCGGGAGCAGTAGGCGTCACCGAAGGAGGATTTGCTGTCATTTTCGCATCGCTCATACCTTCTGAGCTCATGGGCGTTGCAATTATTCTCAGTCGCTTCGTCAGCTTTGCACTGCCTCTTGTAGCAAGCGGTATTGGGACTTTACTTCTTGACAGCGGTATAAAAACCGACAACTGACTCCACCATTTTTGCTTTTTTCGTGATTTTGGTGGAGTTTTGGCTTCCTGCACGCAAGACATTCGATATGTAATTAAATGTAAATAGTTGAAATTTCAACGTTTTTGTTGCGTCGGATCATTTTTTTCACTCATAAATTGATCCTTCTCCATCCAAAAACTCCACCATTTTTGCTTTTTTTCAAAAAATGGTGGAGTCGGACGCCAAATAGTCTCCCTAAACCTCCACCTGCTTACACCAGCTGATAGAACAGCCCATGTTCAGTACAGTACCAGAGAAGTTTTCCGTGGGTCCTTCCCGGTATTCTTACCTGCAGGTCCCACTCAGGATATTGCTTCTTAAGGGTCAGCGTGTCCCCGGTAAGAAGCGCTACGAAAGAAATATAGTGTTCTTTGAGCATCGGATGATCTGACGAAATATAATAATCGTTTTCAATATTTTCCACTGACAGCTTTTCGCCCTCCTGCGCCTTTACCGCCTCCAAAGGCTGCAGTTTCTTCCCGCAGCATGATATTCCGACATCAGTCATAGCTGTTATCACATTGCCGCATTCCGGGCACACATAAAAATTCAGTTTTTTCATATTACCTCCTGTTTCCTCATTGGTATCAAGCTGACCGGAAAGCAGTTTCTCCAAATCTACACCGAAAACCCGGGACAGATCCGTCAGAAGCGAAACATCAGGGCAGCCCTGACCTCTTTCCCACTTGGATACAGTCTTGTCGCTGATATGCAGTCTTTCTGCCAGCTGAAGCTGAGTCATACCTTTTTCTTTCCTTAATTTATTAATAAGATTTCCTATCTTCACATTATCCATGAATTTTTTTCCTTTCCCACCGGAGCATTTGTCATGCATCTTCAAGTATGGCCTTATTATACAGTAACCGGCAGAAACCTGCAATAAACGCTCCGTAGAGTCCGCCATATGAAAAAAGCAGAGGCAATCCACGTGCCTCCGCCTTAATCCAATATAGAAATTGATTTCAGTGATGCTGTTTTACTCTATTCCGCCTTGTTGCTTTCCACAAACCGCTTGATTTTCTTTCCCGTGGTCTTCTCGAATTCCTCGCGGCGAACGGTTATCTTCTTAATCTTCTTGAAGAACGGCAGGTTTTCGTTGATTTTATCCACCTCTGCCCAAAGGAGTTTTTCCACCTGCTCTGCATCAGCAGCAGCCTCCTTGCCTATAGCAGCCTCAACTTCTTCCATGTCTGGCTTTATAGTAGCCACGATAACGGTATCCTGTCCGGACTCGTCCTCCTGAGCCCAAACCATGGATTCGCTGACCATAGTGCTTCTGCCCAGATAGTATTCCAGCTCTTCAGGGAAAACATTCTTGCCGTTGGCAGTGATGATAACATTCTTCTTTCTGCCGGTGATGTATATGAAGTCCTCATCGTCCACATATCCCAGGTCTCCTGTATGGAACCATCCGTCTTTGATAACCTTGGCCGTTTCCTCCGGCATATTGTAGTAACCCATCATCACGTTAGGACCCTTGAGGCAGATCTCACCTATGCCATCCTCGTTTTTATCCTCGATTTTAACTTCCATGCCCGGAAGAATGTGACCCACGGAAGAATTTCTCATATATTTATGGTTATCCGGATTGAGTGCGGCCATAGGAGCACATTCTGTCAGGCCATAGCCCTGTACCGAAATAAATCCGAGGTCGTTGAAGAACTGCAGGATAGCCGGGTCGATGGCCGCACCGCCTGAGATGAGTACTCTCATTCTGCCACCGAATACCTTGAGGATATCCTTGAGCAGCAGTTTGTTCAGGTCAAGTCCGATCTTCTTTGTCACCTTATTGAGAGCCAGCACCTTGCGTACCAGTCCCTCCTTGCCCTGCTTGCGGACGCTCTTCATTATGTTGTTATACAGGCTTTCAAAAATCAGCGGAACAGCCAGAATCATAGTAGGCTGTACCTCAGCAAGATTCTTCACTATATATTTCAGCCCTTCGCAGTAAGCGATGGATGCACCCTTATACAGCGGCATGAGGAAGCCGCAGGTGCACTCATAAGTATGGTGAACAGGAAGCACCGAGAAGAAAATATCCCAGGTGTTTACGTTAAGTATAGTAGGAGCGCTCATAAGATCCTCACAGATGTTTCTGTGGGAAAGCATTACTCCTTTGGCGATGCCGGTGGTTCCTGATGTAAACAGCAGCACGCTCATCTCATCCGCATAAATCTCAGCGTCAATGAAGCTTCTGTCTCCGCCTTCAACCAGCTTCTTTCCTTCTTCAACCAGGCTTTCCCACGATGATACACCTTCACCGCACTGTTCTGCAGGGCTGAAGTTTACCAGAAGTTCAAGCTTGGTGTCACCTGAAGCCATCATTTCCTTGAACATTTTTTCATATTTCTTTGCAAAAATCACTGCGGAAACGTCAGCCTCTATAATCAGCTGTTTAAGTTCCTCAGCCGAAAGCTCCTTATCCAGGGGAACTACCACGCCAGTGCCGCAGACAGCTGCCAGATAGCTTGTAGCCCACTGATAACAGTTTTCCCCGATTACAGAAATTCTCTTTCCCTTAAGGCCGTGAGCCATGAGAGCTGTTCCCAGTCCGTTGACCGTATCCAGGGCTTCGCGGTAAGTTATCTCTCTGAAAGGTTTATCTTTTTCAAATCTCTGTCTGAAGGCCACATTATCAGCATAAAGCTCCACGCTGGTATTGAGCATGTGCTTCAGATCTGTAATAGGCCTTGAGGTCTTATACACAACATAAGGGTCGCTGCTGTTGTTAAGGGCTTCAACTACAGCCTCAGCTCTCTTCATCTCTGCAGCTTTAAGTTCTTTATAATCCATCTTTCTTACTCCTTTTTCCCAAAATATATTATACTGTTATTATAGCCATAATCATACCATAATTTCTCATCTAGTATCGGATACTAGATTACCACTTGTTCAGGATAATGTCAACCTTTACAGTATGAGGTTTATGTGCTACCATAATAATAAATTCTGTTTATTATACCCCTGGAGGTTACTTATATGTCGGCAAACACTTTTCACATTCCGCGCTGGAACCAGCTTCCTTCAATAGATCTTTACATTGATCAGATAATCTCTTTGGTAGATGAGAGTCTTGCGCCTGTCCTATGTCACCAGGACGGCTTTCCTCTGACTAAGAGCATGATAAACAATTACGTAAAAGCAAAGCTGGTTGCTGCCCCCGTAAACAAAAAATACCCACGTATTTCCGTAGCTATGGTCATAGTGATCTGTCTTCTTAAAAGCTGTTATTCCACCGAAGAAATCGGAAAACTCATACAGTTCGGCCTTGAGGCAGATGAACCTCAGATAATGTACGACCGTTTCTGTGATGCTGTGGAAAACGCTATTACGGATGTTTTTTCCGGTGAAATACACAGAAAGGACGAAAGACTTCCCGGCAGAGAAAAAAAATATCTCATGGAGAACTTCGCCCTTTCATTTGCATGTAAATTCTATGTACAGCATGAATTCCTCAAAACAGGAAGATAAGCTGCTACAACAGCATCCTGTCGTTGTCAATGCTGAATTTTTCTATAAGTTTTTCCACGGTCATCCGCTCCCGTTCCTCGCCGCTGATATCCATCATTATCCGGCCGTCCTTCATCAGAATGGTTCTGTTGCCATGCTTCAGAGCATCCTTCATGTTGTGAGTAATCATGAGAGTGCAGAGTTTCGGATTCTCAGCAAACCTGTCTGTAAGTGACAGCACCTTGGATGCCGCTGCCGGATCCAGAGCAGCTGTGTGCTCATCCAGAAGAAGGAGCTTAGGTTCTGTTATTGCTGCCATAAACAATGTAAGGGCCTGTCTCTGACCTCCTGAAAGCAGCTTTACCTTCTGTGTCATCTTATCCTCGAGACCCATTTCCAGCATGGAAAGCTTTTCGCGAAAAACTTCCCTGTCCTTTGACGTTATTCCCGGGCTCAGTCCACGGGATTTATTTTTGTAATAAGCGATAGCCAGATTCTCTTCAATGGTCATGTCAAAGGCGGTTCCCTTCAGCGGATCCTGAAATACACGTCCCATCCAGCGGGCACGTTTGTGCTCAGGGAGTTTGGTTATATCTTTTCCATCCAGAACAATGCTCCCCTTATCTATATTGTACACTCCTGCAATGCAGTTCAGCAGGGTGGATTTGCCTGCCCCGTTATTGCCTATTACAGTGACAAAATCTCCTTCGCGGAGGGTCAGACTTACGGAATTAAGTGCGACCTTCTCGTTTACTGTTCCTTCGCCAAAAACCTTTGTGATTTCTTTTATCTCAAGCAGGTTGTTCATCTCTGAATCCTCCTCTTAATGAATTTCGCCGAATATTTGGTAATCTTGGAGCTCTTTTCTCCCAGAAGCCCCAAAGTCAATGCAATTACAACTATAATCGCCGATACCAGCTTCATATCGGTAGACTCCATGCCCACATAAAGAGCCTGTGCCAGCAGAATTCTGTAAAGTACTGCTCCCAGCGAAGCTGCCACAAGCCTTCTCATCAGAGTTTTGGTACCGAAAACAACTTCCCCCAGAATTACTGACGCCAATCCTATAACCATCATGCCCGTTCCACTGTTTATATCCGCAAAGGCCTGATTCTGCGCCAGCAATCCTCCGGCCAGTCCCACCAGTCCGTTGGAAAGAGCCAGCCCCAGAAGCTTCATGTTGTCGCATGAAACTCCGCATGCTTTTACCATATCCTCATTATCACCTGTTGCTCTGAAAACAAAACCAAGTCTTGTCTCAAGGAACATATATAACAGAGCGATTATTATTATAAGTATAACAAGCCCCAGCACGATTCCCGCATACTTTGGAGACAGAATACTGTCCGCCAGCTTGTACACCGTAGCACTCTTAGTAAGAGGTATATTCGGTGTCTTACCCATTATTCTTAAATTTACGGAGTAAGTGGCCAGCATTACCAGAATGCCGGCCAGTATAGCCTGAATTTTCAGTTTAGTATGCAGCAATCCTGTAACCAGTCCTGCCGCCGCTCCTCCCAGGGCAGCTCCTATGAGGGCCAGGAAAGGATTTCCCCCTCCTGAGCATATTACTGCAGAAATCGCCATGCCTGTAACAATGGAACCGTCCACAGTCAGATCAGGCATGTTCAGGGTTCTGAATGAGAGAAAAACTCCCAATGCAAGAACCGCATATATCATTCCAAGCTCCAGTGACCCAAGAAAGGCCGCAAATGTCATAATCATTATTTCTTTTCTCCTAAACCTTTTTCTTGCCGTGCAGCTGCGTTACTCACCCAGCACCTGCGCTCTGTCCAGAACGGCCTGCGGGAATTCAACTCCGATTGCATCAGCTGTGTTCTGATTGATGTATACGCTCATGTCGCTCATCTTCTTTACCGGAATACCTGCCGGATCTTCACCGCCCAAGACCTGAGCGACCATAGCGCCTGTCTCCTTACCGAGTACTGTATAGTCGATTCCGTAGGTGGCCAGTCCGCCATCAGCTACCATGGAATCAGCGCTTACGTAGAAAGGAATCTTCTGGCTGTTGAAAACCTCAGTAGCTACTGCCATAGCTGATGCTACCGTATTGTCAATAGGTGAGTAAACCACATCAACCTTATCTGCCAGATACTGTGCCGCCTGCTGAACCTCGCTGCTGTTTGTAACTGCAGATTCAACGACTTTAAGTCCTTTAGCATCGGCATATGCCTTAAGACCTGCGATTACTGATGCTGAATTATCTTCACCGGAGCTGTAAAGAGCGCCGATTGTCTTGAAGCCCGGTGTGATTTCCTCTGCCAGATTCATGATCATCTCCGCAGATACCTCATCGGAAGTTCCTGTTACATTGCCGCCCGGCTGCTCAAGGCTGTCTACAAGACCTGCATCTACCGGGTCGGTTACTGCGGCGAATACGATTGGAATTTCTGTTGTTTCGCTAAGCACAGCCTGTGCTGCCGGAGTGGCGATTGCTATTATTACGTCGCATCCGTTTGCCACAAAAGTCTGTGCCGCTGTCTTCATTATAGTCATATCGTTCTGGCCGTTCTGATAATCGATGACCATATTATCTCCATCTACATAGCCTGCATCGGCCAGCCCTTCGATTATGCTTTCTCTTATGGTATTAAGTGACGGATGCTCCATAAGCTGCAGAATTCCTACCTTCACGGATTCATTTTCAGTTCCGCCATCTGAACCGCAGCCTGCAAACAAGCTCATCGCCATAACCAATACAAGTAATACTGTCAATACCTTCTTCATTTTCTTTTCTCCTTTTCTTTCTAAGAATTAAATATAAATGACTGAAGTGTCTCTGCTGTTTAATTCAGTTTCCCAACAAAAAAATCTGTCCTCAATTCAAGGACAGACTATATCTGCGGTGCCACCTTGTTTGACCCCCTCTCCCGGGAGTCCTCTCTGCAGAGTGCCAACACACTCCTTTCCCGTAACGCCGGAACCGCGTCTCAGATACTCGCCTTAGCTTTCCCCTCGCCCTCAGGAGCCCATTATTCTAATCCTGCATCTGCCCGGCTTCCACCGCCCCGGGCTCGCTGTGAGACCGTAAACTAGTTTTACTTCTCCCTCAAAGGTTTATTTTTTTAAGTTATGATGAGTCTATCATGTTTTTTGTATATTGTCAATAGTTTTCTTTGAGTTTTTTGTTGTTTTTTATAATTCGGCACAACGTTACATACTCCAGGCCAGCCTCAAGCCACTGATTTTACCTGCGGTTTTCCAAATGCACAGTTTTGTTTTCTTTTTGAAAACCTTTCACCCATTTTGGAACACCCCCGCAAGCAAGAAATTTCCATCCATCAAAAAACGCTCTTTTTCATCTGCCATATACTATGATATAATCGAATTAACCAACCATCATCCGAAAAAGGAAGGTAAATGATGAACACGCTTATTCCCTTTATCTGCCTGGCTTTCGGGGCGGCCATAAACTGGCGGGGTCTTCCGGCACCCATGCTGAAAGCTTTCGACATAGCCACAAACGCAGCCCTTATCATGCTCATGGCGGTCATCGGCCTCAATATTGGAATCAGTCCTCAAGTCATGGGCAATCTGGGTACAATCGGGCTGAACTGCCTCATTATCTCCCTTGCGGCAATTGCAGGAAGTGTGCTTTTAGTGTGCTTTGCCGAGGCCACAGTTATGCCTCTTGAAAAGATTCGTCTGCAGCTGGCGGAGGAAAACGCGCACAATGCAGGGGAAAACGCGTCAGATACCAGTGCAGAAAGTCAGACGGAAAGCAGTTTTTCGCCCCTCATCATCCTCATGCCCGCCTGCATTGTCATCGGGATTATAGCAGGATATTTCTGGCTGCAGGATATGAGCCGGAGCATTCTGGATACAGTCCTGACAGTCTCACTTATATTCCTCTACACAGGAGTAGGTGTCAGCCTTGGAGAAAACAAAGAAGTATTTCAGTACATGAAGCGTCTCGGAGCACGGGTTCTTTTCATGCCGGCAGCTATTTTTGCAGGCTGCATTATAGGGGGATTCATAAGCGGTCTGCTGCTGGGGCTTCCTCTCAGCTATTCCGTAATCTCCGCATCAGGCATGGGCTACTACAGCCTTACAGGAGCCTTTATGACGGAATCCTTCGGTATTGAAGCAGGCACATACGGCTTCATAGTCAATGTTTCAAGAGACGTTTTCACGGTAGCACTTCTTCCACTTCTCTCAAAAATAAGCAAAGGCAGCCCCATCGCTTCGGGAGCTGCCGGTTGTATGGATACTATGTTAGTGCCGGTTACCAGAGCCGTAGGCCCTGAGCTGGGCATGGTGGCACTTATCAGCGGGACTATTCTCACCTTTGTCGTGCCTGTCTGGCTTCCTGTCGTCGGAGCTGTTCTGTAGAGGAATCATCATCAGACAGTGAAAGCTCCAGTTTGGCTCCGTATCTCTGGGCGATTTCTTTCATGCTTCTCAGACTGTCCAACAGATAAAAAGCAATATCATCAAGCTGTTCTTTGTCACATAAACCGGTTCAGCAACCCTGTGGCACATTTCGGAGATATCCGAAGTGTTCTTTAAATCTCTAATAGGAATAATCTGCAGCTGCTCGCCCCTCTCCCATAATTATGGGGACAGATCAGTGTTTTTCTCCCTATTCAACACCCACATACTCTTCCAGGGTCAGGCCGTTTTCCATGATGTATGTTGCTGCATCAACGCCCACATATCGCAGATGCCAAGGCTCATATGCATATCCGGTTATATCTGTTTTTCCTTTCGGATAACGTATGATGAAACCATACTCCTGGCAATGATCGTTTATCCACTTCCCATCAGGATAGTCGGCAAAGTCCTGCTTCAGCCCCCATCCCATGCTGGCCGAAGTCACATCTATGGCCAGCCCTGTATGATGCTCACTTCTGCCTGGATATGCAGAGCGGATGTTTGCGGTTTCACGTCCTTTGTTCTTCACTGCATTTGTATAAAGTGTCTTTTGAGTATTGTAAGTACGCGTTGCCGAACAGAGCTTCAGGTCAAATCCTTGTGCTTTTGCATCCTTATAAAGCGTTTTATATGCTTCGTAGGCCTCTGATTTGAGTTCCATGTTTTTCCATGTGCCGTATTTGTCGTCTATGGTAACAAGATCTTTCGGCTTATAGTTCTTTGATACCGCATGATACTTGTTTACCACCACAAGCAGGTCGCCGTCATCTGAGCTGCGCGTATCTATTGCATCCGGTATGCCACGGATGGATCTGTCATCACCTCTGGAAGGCGCATCCTTATCGTCAGTCTCATCAGCAGCAGGCTTTTCATCGCTTCCCGCCGGCTCATGGACAGGGTTGGTTTTGTCTGATTCGTCAGGTTCATCGGTCACATCAGACGCATCCGACCCATCCGGGTCTTCAGCATTGGCATCTGTAATATTATCATCATCGCCGGAAGCCGTCACAGCATCCGCGCCTTCGCCTCCGCTCGCTTCCGAAGGAACAGCCTGATGAGCTCCGCAGCCTCCGATTACCAGAACTGCACACACTATCAAAATTACAATGAAACAAATCATAAATGTTCTTTTCCTCATATTCAAATCTTCTCCTTTAGTATATTCATTTTTTTAATTTAGTTGCGCTCAATAAGGCGTTGTAAAAATATAGCCTAATCGTTTATTTCTACAACATTGAACCCTTGGCATCCATAGAACCTGACCCTAAAAGGGCTTGACCCTCGGGCAAGAAATTTCTACAACATTACAGCCAAGTTACAGGTACAAGAAGAGCCAGTTGAGGTGTGATGTTGTAAAAATAGATGATTTCTTTATTCTTCTACAACATTCATCCATCAATACCCGTATACTTTTCTGTATTTTATCAGCAGAGGTATCGAAACCGCCGCTGACATAAGCTCCGCACACGGAAGAGTCCACCACACACCGTCTATTCCCATTATAGCAGGCAGCAAAAGCAGGGCACCCACCTCAAAACCAAAGGTCCTCAGGAAAGAAATCAATGCTGAAAGTTTACCATTATTCAATGCAGTAAAGAATCCTGAAGCAAAAATGTTTACTCCACTGAGGAGAATGCTCAATGCCAGTATTTTAAATCCGGAAATCATCAGCTCCGCAAGCTGCGGATCCTGTGAAGCGAATATCATGGTCATAGGTCTGTCGAGAACCTCTGCAAGGACAAACATAATGACAGAAGATACACCGATAACCCTTATTGCAATGGCATAAAGCTTTTTTATGTTTTCGCGGTTTTCTGCACCGTAGTTATAGCTTACCACAGGTGCAATTCCTGAAGTAAAGCCAATAAAAATAGTGACAAACAGAAATTGAAGATAAAAGAGAGCGCTTATTGCTGCTACCCCCTTTTCTCCTGCAAGATTCATCATCTGAATATTGAACATAGCTGTTGTCACTGCGCTGGACAGACTGCTGACCATCTCAGAAGTGCCGTTGCCCAGGGCTCTGAATACATCTTTGCCCGGCCTTGCCGGTTTCTCGAAATGAAGGAGGCTTTTCTTGTTAAAGAAAACCAGCAGCGGCACTATCCCGCCTATAAACATGCCTGATCCCGATGCAAGACCTGCACCTGTCAGCCCCATATCCAGCACGCCTACCAATACCACATCCAATATTACATTGAGAACGCCGCCAAGAACTGAAAGCCACAGTCCCATTCCCGGCTTATCTGCGGTAACAAGATATCCCTGAAACAGTATCTGAAGAGTCCAAATAGGTCCTACCGCCACCATAATGGTCCCATACTCCACGCAATATGGCAGAAGAGCCTCGTCGGACCCCAGCATCATATAAATGCTCTCGTCCCAGATAAAAAACACCGCCATGATAAGCATCACCATAGCCACATTTATAAGCACTGTAAGTGTCATAAACCTGTTGGCCTCTGACCGCTTTCCTTCGCCCAGCATTTTCCCTATAAGAGCATTGCTGCCTGTTGCAAACATAAATGCCAGCGCCATATTTACGTTAAGCACCGGATATACAATATTTATGGCAGACAGGCCCATACTTCCCACATAATTAGATACCACAATACCATCCACCGTAGTGTACAGCGAAATGAAAACCATTCTTACCGTCGTGGGTACAGCGAAAGACAGCATATTTAAGGCCGTTATCGGTTTGTTGTAAATCAGATTTTCGTCCATCAAAATATTCCCCTAATGTTATTAGAATTATTATACCGACTTTCTCATTGAATATCAAGCGCAGTGTTATAAATTATAGCCCGACGGCATATATTTGTTTTAACAAAGCTAAGGAGTGTGTGTCTTGCTATGAAGGACTATATTGAGGAAAGAGTTTTAGAACTGGCCCGTTACATAATCGATACCCGATCAACGGTCAGAGCTGCCGCCAAAAAATTCCGCGTCAGCAAGTCTACAGTACATATAGTCGTAACAGTCATGAAAGGTTCCAGCCTTATCTGCTTTGGGGTTCGCAGCAGGTGGTTGAATACGAATCCGTGAGTTCTTTTTCCCTTTCGGAAGCTCTAAATTTACCCGTTTCTGCTCTATAGTCACCGGATATTTTAATCCGATTTTTTTTAACGGTTTCATGTATATTTCAACATTTCCATCATGATCTATTTCTATCTTGTCCACAATCTGTTTTATCTCCGCATTGGTCATTTCTCTTACATTTACCATGCTCTCAATATCCTTAAAAGTATCTTCTAAAACCTTTTCCAACGCATCGCTCTTGGACATGTTCTTGGTTAGAAGTTTCAACTCGTTTTCAAGATAATTCAGGTCTTTGTTCAGCTCTTTGAGCTTTGCATTCAGTTCATCTCGACTGATGAGTTCATCAGCATACATATCCATGTATTTCGATTTCTTCCGCTCCAGTTTGGTCTTCTTACTTTTCAATTCCTTTTCACTGCTGACATCGGCTCCGTTTAGTTTATAGATTTTATTAAATTCCCTGATGACCTGTTGCTTTACATCTTTTTCATGGCTGAGCAAATCTTTAAAATACTTTTCCAGAACATTTATGAGCTCTACTTCCTCAATTTTGGCCATGTTAGAACACTCTGATACTTTTCGCATAGAATGTCCCGAACAAATCCATCTTACATATGTATTTTTATATGTTTTAACCTGCCTTGTGTACGACCAGCCACATTCTTTACACTTTATCAATGTAGAAAATGTGTACTTGTTGCTGTGCCGTTCATTATCAAGTTTAAACGCATCATGCCTTGAGCTCATTATACGCTGAGCCTCATCAAACAGTTCGTTGTCAATAATCTGCAGCTCAGGCCTCTTTACAACGATCCAGTCTTCTTCAGGTGTTTCCTTTCGCTGCCCCGTCAGAAAGTCAGCAACCTCCTGCCGTCCGTTTATAACTTCACCTATGTATAATCTGTTTTTTAAGATTCTTGCTACGGCATTGCCGCTCCACTGGCATCCTCTCTTTGTTAATACACCTCTGTCGTTTAGCATTTTAGCTATTACAGCCACACCATAACCTTCTTTGGTATACCAGCGATAAATCTGGTGAATCCATTCGGCCTCTGTCCCATTCTTTCTCAAAGAAAAGTACTCGCCTGCGATTTTATCATATCCAAATACAATATTGGGCACCCGGCCTTTTTCGGCATTCATCCTTTTTCCGAACTTTACTCGTTTAGAGGTGTTCGCACTTTCCTCCTGCGCCAGTGCCCCGAAAATGGTCAGTACAAATTCGCTGTTCCCCATGCTGGTCATATTGGCTGTGAGGAAAATTGTTTCAATTCCCAGTGCCTTCAGTCTGCGCACACTCTGGAGCAAATCAACAGTATTACGGGCAAGACGCGATATATCTTTTACAACCACCGCTTCAAACAGCCCTTCTTCCGCATCCCCCATCATTTGCAGGAATGCAGTCCTGTTTCTGGTCTTTGTGCCGGAAATTCCCTCGTCGGCATATACATTTACAAGACGGTCACCCGTCCTGTTGCAGTATTCTCCAAAGAACTCTTTTTGTGTTTCCAGACTGTTCAGCTGGTCTTCTTTGTCTGTTGATACTCTGCAATAAGCTGCAATGTTCATCCTTTTGTCCTCGCTTTCGTATTTTCTTACGAAATACTATCACATTTTCTTTCTATAGAATAATGTGTGAATTGCTGCAACTGCACACTTGACACATTCATCTTAAATATTGGCGGTATTTTCGTGATGCAACTTTTCCTTTACCTTTCGTGCTGCTACTTCGGCGATTATTTTAATCAGCTCCCCACTGGTATCTTTATTTGGATTCGGATCATATATGTAATACTGATTTCCCTTTTTAGTCATTTTCTTTTCCCCCCCCCTTAAGCTTGTCCTTTTTCTTCAATTTTATGGTCACGAATACAGAAATATGACCTTCACTTTGTAAAATATTTCGGCGATATTCCAATGCTTATTGCTGCTGCTTTATCCATCTTAGCAAGCGTTCTTTCGCTTAGCGTGCCTATACGCTTAATGAGACGTGCCTTGTCTATAGTATATATGGATTCAAGAAGCAGCAGAGATGACTTTGCCAGTCCTTCCTCATTCAGAACCACATGTGTTGGCATTTTTTGTTTCCTTTGACCGGTCACAGCAGCAACAATAACCAAAGGGCTGTATCTGTTGCCAATATCATTCTGTATAACCACTACGGGTCTTATTCCTCCCTGCTCACTTCCGATGCCCTCCGGTAGCCGGGCGATGAAGATATCACCTCTTCTGACTTGCATCTCGCACCTCCAAGTTGAATTTATGTAACAGTAAAAGAGCCTCCGCATCCCTCTGTGACGACATATTTGCCCCATACACCGTCTTAAAAGAAAGCAAAGGCTCTTTCTCTCTTATCTTCATTATCTAGGCTTTATTTGTCCACCACACCCCAAGCCACGGGATTTCAATCAGGCAGACGGCTGCTACCGTCCTCACAGGCATCTGACCTTCCCGACACCGTCCGGACTGCACCCATTGCCTGCGGTGCCTTATGGCACACGGACTGTGGCTATGCAGGTGTATCATTATACCCTACTGCGGCTCATGGCATAGCCGGATGCAATCCCGGTTTTACAGATATACATTTATCGCTCGCATTTTCATGATCCTGGCGTGTATTCTGCCTTGCTCCCCGCAGCAGGAAGGTACCTGATGAAATGAATCTTAAATTGTCCTTCACTATATTTGTTGTGAAATAAAACCGAATTCTACAACCAAAAACTTTTCATTTTTCTCAAAATTCTCATTTTTCTTTTATTTACCGCCTGCTGGGAAATATGTAATACGCTGGCTGCCTGTTTTTCCGTCAGAGGTTCTCTGCAAAGATACAAAAGGCATATCAGTTCTCTATCTTCCGCATCCAGTGATTCATATGCCCGTCTCAGCCTTTCGATATCTTCTTTCTTTTCAGCAGCCTCTTCCGGCGTTAGTTCCGAAGAAATCAGCTGGTCACTGCTATACAAAAAAAGTAGTGCCTCATCAAAAGACACTCTCTCATAATCCTGATTTATTCTTTTTCTGTATAGATGTCCGTCGTATTCACTTTTCCAGTCTTTATATTCCCTCTCGGAAACTTCTGCATAGATTTCCGGGCATTCGTAGTCAACATCATCTGTCAGATGCACGAAAAATCTATGTTGCCCGTCAAGATTTCTCACCAGGTTGTAGAACTCTCTGCCTGACAGCTCTATGAGCCTTGTTTTTTCCGATTTTATTCCGGCATCATTCCAGTTGTCCCGCACTAAATATATTTTCTTCTTCATCTTAGTATCCTTTCTCAAACTTTGAATAAACGAGACAAAGCTGAGTTCACGGATACCGACTCAGATGGGCAAGCCCTTTATTCATATAAAAAAAGTCAATCAAAACCAGAGGACCCCTTTTCAGGGTTCTCCAATTCTGATTGACTATGTAATCAACAGATATTGCAGCGTCTACTCACACGGAGTTAGTCCGGGAGTTCGATCTGCAGTTTTTTTATTATACTTTTTCCCATCTTCATTTTCACTTATTTTCACACACTTTTCAAATAAATACAGTCATTAAATATTTTACAGCTTCACTTTCTTCACGCTGCTGTAGGCCCCGTAAACTTTCACTCCGTTTACTGTCTTGTAGGCACGAACCTTCACATAATAAGTTTTGCCTTTGGAAAGGCCGGTAACCTTCTTTGAAACAGTGCTTCTGCCTGATACAGTCACCTTCTTTACATTCTTGGTAAAGCCGGAGTTGGTCGCCAGAACCACCTGATAGCCGGAACATGCAGACGATGAAGCGGCTTTTTTCCATGTAACCTTGACAGAAGTGCTGCCGGACTTTACCGCTTTGCTTATGGTCGTCTTGTCAGGGACGGTGTTCCTGTATGCTGCCAGAGCATAATAGGCCTGCTCTGTAGCCATCTGGTTCACTACCGGCTCATATCCGCCCGATGCAGTGTTTACATGCCTGAATCCGCCGGTTTTCTCATCATAGAAGCTGAGAAGTGCATCGACCAGCGACTTGCCGTTTTTCTTGAAGCGGCTGTCCGTATTCGGGTTAATGCCCACCGATGTCAGGCCGCAGATGGCCTGTGCGATGCTTTCTGAACTGGATGCACCCCATGCTGTATAGCCTCCGTCAGAATTCTGCATTGATGAA
>JALFXR010000186.1 GCA_022787405.1 Bacillota bacterium | reverse complement strand
CTGATTTGACATTTCTGGATGATTTACTGCCCTGGTCTGACACTCTTCCTGACAGCTGTAGAAGCTGAAACCCTTGATAAAAGTAACGCCCCGCTCACGCGGGGCGATTTTTGTCAAGGTACATAGGTTTTACCGCTTACGCTATATCAAGACATACAAAATCAACATACAATAAAATACCCCGGCAGGATTGCCGGGTGTGTAAGTGAAATAACATCTTGGAAACACATTTGACACTCTAATGTGCCTGTCTTATAAATATCTATTGTTCACTAATTTGCAAATTTAAGGCTAATTACATGTCCTAGAATAGTAACCGACATTCGGAATATAGGCACGGAATGTATAATCGCTGTAGATAAAGTGCCACTTGAAACGGTAACTTTAACGCCGTAGATTCTATTCTTGCTGTTCTTTGGCAGAGTAATACTCTTACACAAGTTATTGCTTCCACTCGTACGCTTTATGGTATATGTCTTACTATAGTTTGTCGGATAATTATAAACCTTTACCTTCCATACTAATTCCGCATCATTATCGTCCGTATGTAATAAGAAATTCATTGTTTTGTTCGCCGGTGCATGAGCATAAAAAGTATTTCCCGAATGAAATGTTGTAAACCCCTGTAAATAGACAAGATATAACTCTAACTTGTCCTTGGCAACCTTACTCATGTTGTTTTAATTGCTATCTTTTAAGAGATTTGCGGCAATATAGTTTTCAATGAAGCACTCTTCTACAAGTGATTGAAGCTCCTCACTTGATCCCACTATGTACCTACCTTCAGATTCTAAATCATTGAGATTAGAGGCTTCTTCTGCAGTTGCGTATTTTATCCAATGCCTAAAATCATTTGCACTTTCACGAGTTACGTAATCGTCAATGCTATAGCAATAATCCATAGAAACAAGCTTAACCTCACGTATGTCAGAAGATACCCTAAAACCTAGAAACATAAACTCACAGTAAAATGATGTGTTCCCGTCGTCAAAAGTAGTAGGAGAAGGAGCAGTAGTTTCAAACATAGCAGATACAGTGTAGTAAGAGTTTTCTGCTAAAGGGACAGGGTATATATAAAATTGCACATAACTACCCGAATCAGTTTCGCATTTGCCTTCATATACATCTTCCCTGCTCTCTGCCCTGTTAAAAATGATGTCTCCATACGTAGTTCCATTCTTAAAGTGCTCGTTATTTACAGGAACATCTTGAACCGCCTCAACTATCTTCATTTGCAGATCTGTCATGGGTACCGAATTGTCCACATATTCGGCGTTTTCATCAAAAGCTTCCTGCCCGCAAGCAGTGACACTAAGTGTAATTAGGACTATTAATAATACACACAAATGTTTTTTCATTGTATTGTCCTTTCATATTAATAGAGCATCTTCTAATCGATATCCACCTCCAGCTACTCTTGCTGGTTAACAGATATCTTTATGTTTTCTCCTAGTTATTTAAATAATAGCATCACGATATTTTCAATCTTTCAAAACAAACTGCGAATTACTCCGCAAGCAGAATCTCCGAAATGGAGGCATCTTCATACTTTGTTCCTTCAAATACTGACTCTATCACCAGTTTCACGGTACTGCAGTAATGTGGCTCTGAAAACGCCAGATACTGCTCTCCCATTCTGTCTTCAAGGAAGAGAGTTTCTTCGCTGCCGTCGGGAAATACCGCAAGCAACTGATTAATCCGGGTGTTTCTGTAGAAAATATCCTTCGTCTTCTGATATCCGTTTTTGATATAAATTCCCTTAAGAGGCATTTCGTTGTCGCATTCAACCTCAATCCACTCACCGATGCCCTGACCGCTCACACCTTCTACCCAGGCCGTTGCAGGATTTCCGTCATACACATTTGACGGAACGTAGGTGAGCTCTTCGTATGGGTCCAGATTTGATGAAGCCCTTGCACTGATTACATCACAGACACGCAGACTGTCACTGTCAGATTGAGATTTGGACAAACCTGAAGAGTCTACTGTTTCAGATTCCTTAGTCAGCTCAATATCATACCCTGTATTATAGCCGCCTCCAAGTATAAAAAAGCCTCTGCTCATCTTGCCGCTGTATTCGCTTTTGCCTTTATATGAATATATTGATGGTATGTAATCTCTGTCTCTACCCATGAAATAATCTACTTCAACAGTTATCAATGGCTCATCCGATTTACTGATGACCAGATCTTCTTTCGAAGCATCTGCCGTCATATGGATTTCTCCTGAATCATCGTAGTAAGGCGTTACGTAGGACTCGTAAGGACCATCGACAGTCAAATCATAGCTCATCGTCATGCCTTCAACATCTTTTATCTTCAATACAATATCCATTCTGTTATCATTACTCATTATTGTTCCATGAGTATAACAATAACCTGTCCAAGTTCCCAACAACGCATCTGCATTGAGGCTAACCTTATCATCATAACCCTCGGAAATACCTGCAAACTGCCATTTACCGTCTGTTTTCCAGTAATCAACATATGCTGTAACCTCTATTATCTGGAAATCATCTGTAGTTAAATACCTTACCTTGTACTGGAAACAGTATCCGTCTTCGCCGGTCTCATATGCATCCAGAAGTTCAGGCTCGCCGTCACAATCGTATTCTTCCAGTATTCGAGCTTTAGCGTCGTTCTCACTCGGCCTGCTTCCGCACCCCGTGAAGGCTAAACACGCGAGGACAAGCACTGCAACAAATATCAAAATGTAATACTTTCTTCTATTCATGTGTTTTCCTAAACAAACTGCAGGCACAACATACCCACTACTATTAAAACAGTGACTACGGTAGCCGGTATACTCACACCGCCCTTTTTCCTAATATATTCCTGTCTGGCGTATTCATCAGCCGGAAGATTAATTACGAGCATATCAATTCTTTTTTTGTAAAGGCTGTTGGCCATAACCGCGAAGAAAATTCTCATTCCCAGGCTTATAGGCTTATCCATATACTGCAATATCGTTATCTGATCCGGGAAACAATACATCAAGACCGTCAATAACGCACCTATTACGAGCTGAATGACAAACCATATTGCTACCCATGAATACATCTTTCTGTAAGCGTACCAGTACGGACCAAAGAGGAATCCGCACCAGTTCCAGTCTTTAGTATTCTTTTTCTCCATTATCCTGAAGTTGCACAGATAATGCTCAGAGTTTTTCCCTATCAACGCCTTCCTAATTTCATCCTTCTCATCCAGCCTGTTCTCTATTACAATTACCTCCGGTACATTGCAAAGATCCCCGCCGCACTTCGTGCAGAACTTTCTTTTCTCAACGCTTGCTCCACAGTAAGGGCATATCATCTCTTCTCTATTCATATTTCTCCTTCTTCTCTCTTTGCTGCCATTTCTTTCAATTCATCCAGTCTCTTGTTCAGTTTATCGAATTCATCCGCAGCTATCGTATTCTCACTTTTCTCTTCCCGCTCTTTAATCTGCTTCCCGCAGTGAGTGCAGAAGTAGATTCCTTCCTCTAGCTCCTTGCCGCAGTAAGGGCAGAAGTTCATTTGAGTACTGCCCGGTTTTGATGGTTTCTCAATTCTGTATCCGTCGGGAACGTTTCGGGAATTTCTCAAACCTCCGCAATAGAAATAGAGCTTGTCAAGGTACTCATCACCGGCAAAGATTCCGTATGCAGCAATTGTAAGGGTTTCATACTCATAGTTCTCTGCAGTTACGTCGAACTCCTGAAATTTCTTCCAGGTAACATGCCTCCCTTTCTCATCCACAAGCGAGTCCATATAAGTCTCCGGATTGCTTACGACTATAGCGTATTCCTTATTTCTTCCGAAGTTTTTTCTGTCTCCTGCCCACCGGGAATCATCGGCAATATATTCGGCTCCTCCTCTTTCGATTCTATTCTTTCTTCTCATTATCAAGTTCGTCAGATATCCTAAAAATACAATGGTACCGACAATAATTAAAATTCTCATCAGTATCTCCTCCGGTTCAATTTTTTCCGTTGATTTCTATCTTCCTCGTCGTCTTACCCACCGTAACCTTAACCTCTCCTGTTATGTTCCCCTTGGA
The DNA here is from genome assembly GCA_022787405.1 of Bacillota bacterium. Lineage (GTDB taxonomy): Bacteria > Bacillota > Clostridia > Peptostreptococcales > Anaerovoracaceae > SUG1106. Next base: position 1,317 of record JALFXR010000186.1, on the reverse strand, counting down.
ATCAGCTTCATCCGTTATCATAAGGCCCTTGGAATCATAGATCACATTATCCGAACAGCTTATCCTGACATCCTTCTGTCTCGAAGCCGGGAATACCTTCACGGCGAATGGAACATACTTACCTGCCGTTACGTTTACCGTAGTACCCGATCTGTCGGTTACACCATCCTCCATGACAAGTTCAATCTCCTCCACACCGGCCTTGCCGTTTTTACCTGCGGAAATCATTTCACATATATTGTCCGCCGCATCGAATCCGATTTCGTTATAAGCCAGCTGAGTATAGTGGAACCCTCCGTGAACTTCCCTGACGCTTGTCGGCATTTTAATCTGCGTATCCTCCTTCGGATAAGCAGCATTAAAATCTTCATCGTTTCCGTATTTATCGGCGAAATACTCCTTCACAGAGTTGTCGTTTCCCCATTTTTCACTCACATTGGCGGCGAGGATAATCTTCTCGTCAAATTCTCCCGTCGTCATATAAAACTGCGCGCTGCGGGGACCTGTAAGAACGAAATCCTCCTCATTGTCCGGGGTATCCATCGCCGCTCTGACGATATTAATACCACAGAAATCCAGCTCCCGCTCCAGTCCTGCTATGCCTTCTCCGTTTAGCTGCTCCTCGAAGGCCTCAAACATTTCCTGAAATCTCGAGACATATTCTCCGGATCCCATTCTGTAGTTGTTCTCACCCTGACACCACAAAATACCCTTGTGAGCCAGGACATAATGTCCCGCTTCAATCTCCTTGCTGAGAATTCTTTCGGCTCCTCGATACAGCTCCACAGCCTGCCAGAAATTATTATCCGTTTCTTCGCTCGTCGGAATCCATGACTGAATCTTAGAGCCGTGATGTGCTGCATTGACTATCCAGACCTTCTCACCCGTATTCTTGTACCATTCATAGGCGAAAGCACTGTCAATACCCGTCTTCCCCGCTGTATCCTTATCTGTGGTCAACGTATCCGTTCTGTTATGCTCCTCATTCTTGCTGTTGTCCGTAAGACTCTCCGGCAGATAGGCCTTTGCGTTACTCACATTAAGAGCCTCGATGGGATTTCGTATCCAGTTCACTTCCTCGCCTGTCTCGTTATCCGACACCCCGTATGTCGCAAAGGCCGTAAGCGGTTCGTTAAGCACCACACGTTTTCTCACGGTATCGACTGTCTCATCAGTGGCAAGTCTGCCCTCACAATTGCTCTGTCCTGCGAAAAGCACCAAAGTCAGCCTGGCAGGTTCAACCGTAACGCGAACAGTCTCTCCGCTCTTCAGTTCTACGGCAGCTTTTCCGCATTCCACCGCTCTGGCCTTGCCCGG
>JALFXR010000161.1 GCA_022787405.1 Bacillota bacterium | reverse complement strand
GGCACACATCATATCACAGCGTATCCCGAGCGACGATATGCCTTTGGTAAGGTCATACATCACTTTCTCTACGCCACCCCTCACGGGGTAGAATTTTCCAAGCTGGAGGATTCGCATAAAAAATTAAATGTTCACCCCTATTTCAACAATAGGTGTATCAATTCTTCCCAAGAAGTCACACTCTTGCCTTTGAAATCCCTCTTATAAACAGGGTGCAGACACTCATAACGTCCCGACAGCAATTCAAGCATCGTTTCTTTCAGAGAATCAGGGCTTTCATAGTGAAAGAACGATACATATTTACATCCGGAAGCAGCCTCTTTTGAATATGGCAAATCTGCAAGAAGCATGGGCTTGTTAAAACTGCCAAATTCGGATATCGGAAGCCCCCATGTCTCAATCCGGGACGGGAATACAAGACAATCGCAGGAAGCATACATATCAAACAGTTCTTCCCTTGGAACCTGCCCAATAAAATGCACTGACTTCAAATGACCCCATTGTTTATAAAGCCATTCTGCATATCTGTTTTCACCTCCACTGATTGTCACATACACATCATACTTCAACTCAGGGTGTTCTTGTTCAATCAAATCAACTGCACGAAACAGAGTCTCAAAATTTTTATGACAATCTGCAGAAGCGGCATATATAAATTTTCTGATTTTATCAGGCAATGCTTCATTTGATTCTGCAACCCTCTCAATTTGCGGAGGAAAGACTACAAACTTGTCCTGAGATACTCCGAGCAGCTTTGACAGGGATGCACGCAACCATTCAGCCTGCACAATCAGGAAATCATTCCGGTGCACGTTGATTCTATATGCAAATCGAGTGAACATCCTGAACAACACGATTTTGTAATCAAACCACAAGTCCTGGAGTTTCAACTTAAGAAACGGGAACGAAGTCTGACAATATACAGATTGCCGATCTGCCACGACATTGGGCGTAGTATCGTGAAGTGAGATCCATAAATCAATCTTCCCGATAGAATCAGAAATTCTTCTCATTGACACATACTCGCACCAAAGCCTGTGTGCCCAGCTTTTAATTGTATCAGGGAATTCAAGATAATCTACATTCTCATACTCACAAATCTTCCTATCGTGAACCAGCGCCACAATACGAATATTACTCTTGTCACAAGCCAAGTGGGAAAAGGCTTTCAAACACTCTCGAAGGACAGTCAAAGTACCACCCTTCCGGATATTTACAGCAGATACGACTATTGTCTTCATTTACTATCGACCAATCCCTTGAATAACCTATCCCATTGGGCCATAACTGTTTCTTCTGAATATCTCACAGATTTATCACGAGCCCTTGCCCCCATTGTTCTTCGCAACTCCTTGTCCCGCATAAGTGTCTCCAGCCTTTCTGCGAACAATTCCAAATTTCCATCATCAACAAGAAAGCCGTTCTGCCCATCCGCAATCACATCTTTCGGTCCACACTTGCAAGCAAAGGAAACAGCCGGAACGCCATAAGCCTGAGACTCAAGGAGCACCATCGGAAGTCCCTCATACCTTGATGTCATGGCAAGAATGGAGGCATTCTCATAAACATCCGCCATATTATTCATAGATGGTCTGAAAGCCACGGAGTCATGAACGCCCGCACAATCTGCCAATTGCTGTAACCAGTCCCTGTATTTGAGATCTCCTCCGCCTATTATCTCCAACCTCCAGCCAGGCATACTCGGAGCAATCCTTCCCCAGACGGAAATAAGCCTGTCAAAGCCTTTTTGAGGTGACAACCTGCCGATAGACACAACTGTCTTTCTCTCACATTGTGAAGCCCGATCAGGGAGAAATGTCAAAGAATTAGGAATTACATACATATTCCCATAGCCGGAGCCCCAATCATCCTTATCCTCCTCGGTCAGCACTACAAATCGGTCATATTTCTTCACCAGATATGCATCCAATTTCGTTCTTATCAAATCTGCAAGATGCCATAGCCCCTTTCGGCCATACTGCATATACTTCATCTTGGAGAAATGTAGTTCAATCACCTTCCTCGCATTGATATGCATTCCTGAAATAAGCAAGGCATCATTTCCGAACATAGAAACGACCACATCCGGCTTGACCTCGTTAATCAAGGCTTTCAACTTTCGCCAATGCTGGAACTGCTTGAACGGGAAACAGGAAATCTTATTCAGAAAAGATCTTCCGTTGTTCTCTTCATAGTTAATACCAAGATCATAAAAGCGTATGCTCTCATTCATACGGAAAAATGAAGGCCTTCCACGCTGATCCGTTGTCACGACAATAACCTCATATCCATTATTTGCAAGCCAGTCAGACTTATTGGCAAGCACACGCTCCATACCACCGGAATTGGAGGTGGCAGAAATATTATACAGTATTGTCATTTATCCTCAAAAGAATCTGAGCAGTTTTCATCCTCAACAAGAAGTGCCTCCGCACCGAACAACGCGAACACAAGGAACAAATCTGTCGCTACTTTAAACCAACAGATAAAATTCACAAGCATCAGGAACACAAATACGGTTTTGTCATACGGATGGACTTTCATCATCATCGTCCCAGCTTTTATTATGACGGATGATATCGCCAAAAGGCCGATAATCCCAAAATAAAATATAAACCTGAGATATCCCACATCCGTACCCATATAATATCCTCCGACCAGTTTCCCGACAAAATAAGGGTCAACATCCCTTGGCGAAGAAAAATAGCCATCACCAATCAACCAGGTTTTCAGATTATCCGGGAAAACATACATAGTCTGAAGTTTATCTGTCGAAGATGTCGAAAAATCACCATTCTCCACTAAATTAAAGAATGCTTCAAATGCAAACCTAAGGTTTGAATGAATCTGATGATTTGTATTATACAACACCACCAATAACGGGACAGCAACGGCAAGCACTAAAATGAAAACCTTAAAGACAGACAGGACATTATCCTTATATGCATGACGGTTGACAAAGAGCATCAGCACACACATTAATGCGCTTAGCACGACTCCAACTAGAGTAGTTCGGGCTATCATATTGCCTACAACAGCAATTATTATAAACGCCGACACATATACTATATTCTGTCCCAAAGAGCACTTACGGGAACAGGAGATATAGGAAAGCAGAACAAGCACTGCAGAAAAACGGATTCCTGCGACATCCAAGGCAGCGCCAATTCCATACATCCTTTTGACCTCCGTTAAAAAAACCTGATCTTGCTCAACATACGTATCGACAAACAATTTTGCAGAAGGGTTCATATCAAACAACAATGCAAAGAAGCATTGTGCAACACAAACCGCCGCAAGATAATTTGCAATCAGCTGAAGCGAGATATGCCCGTGTACCCTATTTATCACATAGCACACAAAATATGCAGCCGCCAGCCAGACCCACATCGATACCAGATAAGTCGCATAGGCCGTATCAGGTGTACTGTTTATCGTTATGGATGCTAATCCTATAAGAGAGACAATTGCAGCAATGATTGATAGGATAAAAATATCCTTGTTAAAAAGGGAGTTTCTGGATTTAGCCTTATTAACAAATAACAGTACCAACCCTATCACCGCCAGAGCCATTTTCGTATTAACTCCCGGCAGGGCCTTGAACATGAACGGGAAATAAAAGAAACTGGTCAGTATCGCCGTTAGAAATATATATACAAACTTTCGCATCTGCTATCTATATATCACTCCATATATGAAGGAGTAAACCAATTTATAATATACCTTCAGAACAAAATACATCTTTCTTTTTGCAGCTGTTTCAAGAATTTTTCTGCGCAAAGATGCCTGCGGATTCTTCCAGATGTAACTATCAGCCTCGGAATACCATTCACTCCATAACCGATACCGATTCGGGTCATCACTCATGAGGAAAGGGAACTTGGAACTTAATTTAAAATAGGCAATGTATTCTGCAATGCTACTACCGAGCCTTCTTTCAAGAAAGGCAACCGTATTATTGATATTATATCTTATATCGATAAGTTTAGCTTCACTCAATGAATTCGTAAATGCTTCACCCTCACGTTTGACGTAATGATAAAGAGGTAAAGAGATGTGTACTACATTGGTTGAACAGGCGGCAAGACAAATCATTGTCATATCCTCTCCCATACTGTGCGCTTCCGGGAACCTCACCGAATTACCGTCATATAAACTTTTTCTTACCAGTTTGTTCCAAACATTATACTTGGCACGGCCAGCAAGCATTCCTTTCAAATATCCCAATGGCTCAGAAAAATGCGGCTCATTCATTATCCTCTCCTTTTGTCCGAAAGTCAGGAACCAGTCACACCATACGTAATCAGCATCATTTTCTTTAGCCGCCCCGTACATCTTCTCCAGCATCTCAGGCTCAAGGTAATCATCGCTGTCACAATGAAAGATATACTCACCATTCGCAAGGGATATCCCGGTATTTCTCGCAGCAGGAAGACCACGGTTCACACTGTGAGAGACAATCCGCACATCCTTATCAGGATATCTTGAAATCACGTTCCGTATAATGCCCACGCTACCGTCAGGGGTGCAGTCATCCACGAAGATGTACTCAACCCCGTCAAGAGTCTGCTCCATCAGGGAAACAGCGCAATGCTCCACGAATTTTTCGACGCCATAGACGGGGACTATGACGGAAACTTTCGGGAAGTGTCCCTCCGAATATTGTATCTGTCGGAATTCGTTCATAAATTTGCAAAAGTAATTATGGACAGCGAATGAGAGATTAGCGCCTCATAACGTTGAAAACCCACAACAGAGCATTTATTCATATCCTGGATACGTGCTCTGTTTTTATTTACCGGATGAATTGTTATGTTCATGAAAGCACATATGAGACGAAAACATCTTATATGGCTTCCTTTCGGCTGAAGTCGGTGCTATTCTCACTCTCGAATTAAGCAAATAGCAACCTGACCATTTCCGTATCCCTATTAAGTGTTGCTATCATTGAACAACCAATTGATAGCGCCAATACTGCAACAAAGAACATACACGGATTGAGGTTCACCGTCAAAGATAACAATCCGAACCACAACATATGCGTGAGATATATCACTTTGCTGGATAATCTAAGGCAAGTTGAAATATTATGGTTGATATTAACTCTCATCTGTATCAAAATTGAGAAGAATGACCAAATTACGACAATGAGCGCTATTCTAAATCCATCAAAATACAGAGCCATTGAACATAAAAACAATACTGTCAGAATCCACTTTGGCAGTATTTTGTGGCCAGAAATCAAAATGCCTACCACCATATAAGGGAATCCCTCAAAGAAACCATTCCTCAGTGTTTTGAAAACTCTATAATAGAGAGTTGAGACTTCTGAGTTGCCGAATGCGCTTATCAAATGGCCCACAAATAAAAGGCCGCAGGCAAGGAAAGCCAATCCTCTCTTCTCGAGACCGCATTTTAAACTAATCCAAATCAGGCAACCGGATACCACCAAAGCTAATAGATACCACAGATTCCAAGACCAAAAATTTTCTCCTACAAGGCAAAAATTGCGCAAATATACAACGACTGCCGTGGAAAGATTAACACCATCGTGTTTGAATCCATATACTGCATATGGTAAATAAATAATTGACCATACGACATATAGAAGCAATACTCTTTTAAGCCAGGATTCAACTCGGGCAAGTTTCCCTGAAAGCGAGATGCCATCCATTTTGTTCCACAACAGGAAGCCCGATGTCACAAAAAAGAAAGGAACCGCAACATTAAACAGCTTAGATAACAGAAATCGGGCCCAATCAGCTTGGAGGCACAATTCAGGTTGAGTGTGGATAGCCACGACAAAAATAGCCATCACGACCTTTACCACATCTATGCAGCTATAGTATTGATTACTATGATTCGTCATTTCCATTATTATGGTTCCTTCGTAGAATATAGTAAGCCTTCATGTACATATTTGGGAAAAAGGCCTTTAAGTAACCGGCAACCCAAACAAAGGCATATCTGTGAGGAAAGCATCTTTTCTGAAAAAGCAAAGTGTTGTGGAGATTGAAGCCGAATGGTGAGTTGAGGTAGGCTATTCTATCTGAAAACTTCATTTTCAAGAAATCCGCATATCCATCCTCCCTATGATCGTTTGCGCACAACCCGGCATAATGCGGCAATACACAAACAGGGAACCCAGCCTTATAAGCCCTATACGTATAATCGTGATCTCCTGCGCCATGTACATACCCGTCATAGAAAATGCCCATCTTATCTACAACTCCCTTTGTGACAAATGTAATGTTCCCATGAGCACATTGGCAAGGTTGCAAAGACTTCCCATCAGGCTCGACAAAACGATCCGCAAGAGTCCACCTGTTGACAAAGTCAAACCCTCCGTAAGTCAATTGGCCTGAATAAGGATCTTTTGTAGAGCCCACATATATACCTTCAGCCAACCTGCCTGAAACATACAACGAGTCTATGTCAGTCCAAAAGTCCGGCAGCAGGATGACATCATCATTAAGCCAAAGAAATCCATCAAAATCAGGCGAAAACTCAATAGCAGCTTCCCAAGCTTTAATCATCCCCCCGTTCCAGAACAACGAGCCATCTCCGGCCACTATGTGCATACCAAATTCATAATTTCTCCCTTCCACTGCCTGTACAGTACCATCAGTACATCCGTCATCCGTTATAAAAACTTCATACTCTGCATTTGTAGATGTAACTCTATGAGTTTCCTGTAAGGAGTCCAGGCAAGCTATCGTTTTATCCCGTCTGTTATGCACAGTCATTATGACGGCTATCTTCAGGTTACTTTTTCCCATACACGAAATATCTTAAAAGAATTTTAATCCTCTTTACCAAGGATAGCCTGTCATACTCGTCAATTCTTGAATAGAAAAAGTCAAAGTAATATTTCTCATCAAAAAAAGGAGACTTCCTGTAGTACTCCCACCATATATCAAAATTGGCGCAATACGACTTCCACGGCTTATATCCATTATAATGCAGTGTGCCACAAGTCTTAGCCTTTCGTAAATCCGAATTATCATATTTGCCTGTTATAGAATCCGGTTCCTTCTCCAGGTAATAGAAAAGCTGGTCTGTCATATTGTACATATACGGAATAATCTTGATATGACCCCTGCAAGAAATATTCAGAATATCCTGATCCTGATATCTAAGTTTTTTCGATGCAAATTGTTTGAAAACAGTCGGCATCGACATCTCGCGCAACTTTGCAGAATTCAGGATGATAAATCCTGACTGAATATATTCTCCAACCTCGAGACCATTGACAGATGACAAATACTTGTATCCATCATGGCTCAAGCAAAGGCCTAAATCATATGTAGCTCCAATATAGTAACCAGTCAAGTCTTCCGAATAAACTTCCGACAGATCTGTTCTGAAAATCACATCTACGTCAGAATATATTATCTTGTCATACTCCGGGATAACCTCAGGAATCAATAGCCTATAGTATGCTGGCGTAGTGATACCCCGAATCTCGAAAGCACCATCAAAGTCATTGCCGACTTCCCGATAATTAACCCTGCAGTTATGGTAGTATTCCGGAATTCTGTCCAACCCGGATTTATCAATCCCTTTTTGGGCAGAATGCAAGATGAAAATGTCATAAAAAGTATCCGCTTTTGCATTCATCATCAGAGAAGAAATACAAACGCAAGCCGGCATTACCAGATTGTTGTCAAAAGCGAATGCAATAGGTACTATATTCATTGTGAAATTCTTGGTATTGACCTATAATCGTCACTGCGAAGAAAGGTAACGGCCTTTCGTATCGCAAAATATTTCACCTTAAAAATACCCGTCTGCAATTTCAAAAGTGATATCATCAATGAAAATGCATGGTAATAAAGGATACACAATATATTCCAAAACCTCATCCAAAAATTCTTTTCAGGGGCATATATGAATCTTTGCCAGAACACAGTCTTGAAATAAGTATCACAGAATACTCTTGTACGCTCTTTGGCAGCGTCGTTCAAAGTCGTGCCTGCATCCAAATGTACTATCCCACTATCAAAGGATGTAAGCAATTTATATCCTTTCAAATACATTTTGTAGAACAGTACCTGATCTTCTCCCATTGCGTACGGCATGTCATCAAGCCATTCTTCTTCATCAAAATTGCAATCAACAAATGTAGACTTCTTGCAAAAGAAACAAGGACCGGCATTAGTCTGGGAGAGATACACCGGCTTTTGGGGATGTGCGTTGTACGAATAGCCACCGGTTCTCAAAATTTTATATGCCCACTTGCCGTCATCCTTTCTGGCTCGCATCCTTCCTGAAACTGACATCAAAAATGATGAAATCCTCGATCTCTCAGAATTTGGAAACACATCTGGGGATATCACATCAGCAACAAATGCCATCATCTCTTTGTACAAAGTGGCCACAGCATCATCTGGAAGAAATACATCATCATCCAGAAACAGCATATACTCAGTATCCACCTCATCATACCTTAATGCCCTCTGAGCCACCATTCCCTTCTTCACATAAACATATCTTTCAATGCCGACCGTCTCGGCCGGAACAGGATAACCTTCGGCTATATATACGATTATAGCCTTCGGTGGAATCGTCTGGGATACGAGGGAATCCAGGAGAGTCTGATACTTCTTTCCTGCCTTCCCCAAGGTCCTGATTACTGCCGTGTACTCCATACTATCTTCCAGTCATTGAACGCATTCTGTCAAACACTACCACTGCCGGCCTGAGATTGTGGGTCATCATCCAGGCCAGAATCTTGATTTTCCTGTTCACGAACGGGCATGAGAAGATAAACTCTCTCCCGTCATTGAAGAGTTCCATAAACCGCTTATGGCCAGCAGGGTCCAGAAGCAATTCCTGAGCGGACTTAAGCACACGCCAACTCATCACCCTCCTGTAATCCTCATAAACTCCCTGCTCTTTAAAGAAGCGAATCGTATCCTGATAGACCCATTGCTCATCTGCCTCGGTCTTCCTATTCATATTCGACATAATTGATGCCGGTCTGTAACGATAGTGATAAAATGGCCTATGGACATTCACTATCTTATTCGCAAAATGACAGAGCCTGACTATCAAGTGAAAGTCTTCGCAATAACTTATGCCGTCCGGAGATTTGAGGGAATGGTCTGCATATAATGATCGTTTGGCAATGCTTCCCCAAATTGTTGTCATCACATATGCGATATAATTCGTCATCGACTTTTTCTTGTCGCTGCTCCAAGTGGGAATTCCAAAATAACCGGCAGAAGGCCCATATTTCGTGAAATCCCCGAAAACCAGATC
>JALFXR010000090.1 GCA_022787405.1 Bacillota bacterium | reverse complement strand
TACAACCTTTTCCTTTCCTTCTCTGGCTATCATCTCTTTAGCGCGATTATTTATTCCGAAAACTTTATCCTCCCTGGGGATGATGCGTCCATGCTGTGATGCAAAAATCAATTCTTCCACGGGCTGCCTCCTTTTAAGTTTATTCTTCAAATTTAATTTTTATATTTTACTATGATTATGTAATTATTTCAAGCACTGTTTCGTATGAAAATCAGTTTTTTTGTTAATAATATTCTTAACTGGAGGTGAAAATATGCGTCAAGCACAACGAAAGAAAGAAAAGGACAAGGTTGCTATTGCTCTGATGTTAGCTTTTTGTGTTATCGCCCTTACTTCGATTTTTACAATTAAATCAAATATAGATAAGATCAACGGCAGCAGTACAGATGTGCCCGTTTCCGAAAAAACACAGACAGTTGCTCCCGGCAAGTCTGAAGAAAAACCTGACATCTCAGGCGACACCAATACTGAACCTGCGGATGAAGCATCCTCTAAAGTACCGACGGTAGACAGCGCCGGAGATTCAGGCAGTAAACCCTCTGCTTCCAAGTTTATCAATCCCGTCAAAAGTGATGATGCCTATGTAACAAACGAGTACTCCATGGAGACCCTGATCTACTCAGTAACACTGGATCAGTACATGACTCACTGCGGTATGGACATAGAGGCTCCGGAGGACACTCAGGTGGTGTCAGCAGCACCGGGAACGGTAACTGCAGTCTACGAGGATGACCGCTACGGAACCTCCGTTGAAATCACACATTCAGGAGGTTTTATAACTGTGTACTCCAATCTTTCCACATCTGACCTTGTTGAGGTCGGTGATGTGGTAGAGGCGGGGAAGGTAATAGGCGGCGTAGGCACTACAGGGCTCTTTGAATCTCTGGAACCTGCACATCTGCACCTTGAAATGCTGAAAGACGGCGTTTATGTAAACCCTGCAGATTATATAAAATTTTAAAAATTTAGTAAAACTGAAGTTTAAGAATTCCTACCGAAAAGGGGCGCCGCATTAACGTGAAACAAACGTTAGGGCGGCGCCCCTTTAATTTTACTTATTCTTCACCGCGCAGATGATGATAAATTACATGACGTTCACCTGCTATCTCAAAAAGAGTATCTGTTGTTTCATCATATACATATATACCGCAATCGCCCCAATCTGTGTATTTTAATGTAACCTGTTTGCCATCCTTTGAAACATACTCGATAAAAAGTCCATCTGACTCCAATACCTCGGTCATCTGCTGAAGTTCAGGGAAAAACCTTTCAGGATTTTTCATAGAATAAAGCCTCATGCTCTTTCCGCCGGCAAGTTCCTCTTCCTTATCTAAACTGCATGCTTTTAACAGATTTTCCTTTTCAGGTTTTGCCGCCTTCGCCGCATAACGGGTGAACTCTTGCGCCTGTTCATCCGGCATCATTTCAACATCTCCGCCGGGTTTCATACTCATAATGTACAAAAGATCCGCTATATCGTTTACTTCTCTCAGAAGCTCAGCTCTTACTTTTTCATCATGTATATCATCCAGACCTGCTTTTTCTATCCATTCAGAGTCAAAGTATTCAAGCCGATTCAGGATTTCATTATAAAAGTCTTTCCCGTAATCAGTTTCTTCGCATGGCATTCTGTATATTCTGCAAAGCGTACCGTAAAACCTTTTGTTGTATTCGAGCTTATCAGTCAAATCTTCTGCAGCATTCTCCAAGGCAGTGTAATCCGGTCTTTCTCCGTCTGCAGTATCGTAAATCTGATCAACCAGACCGTCCCATGATGATAAGACATCATTACTGAAATTCTTAAATTTATGCATCGCTGCAAAATTTGCTGCGGCTGCAGTTCCTGCAATCAGAACAGCTGCCAGAATTGCCACGGCCCAAGTTTTCTTTTTCTTATGGCTCATCTCGTCCTCCTTCGTCCTGCGGCTCCGCATATTCCCAGATTGCTTAACGAGAGCACCGCCGCAATAATCGCAAATATAGCTGTTTCGTCAGGTTCAAATATCTGCAGCAGGTGCTCCAGCATGTCGGCAAATCCCATAATCGGCACCAGCGGTGTCAGCATCAGAAGAGAGCTCTTTATATATCCCACCTTCATCCAGTAAGCAGACACAGTCAGAATAACCGCTCCTGCGGTAACTATAACCAGCTGCCATATTCTCCTTTTCCTGGCGGAATTAAAGGCAAAGTAAGCGATGCCCCATATCCAGACTCCTATCATGAGTGAACTTGCAGCCCAGGATATTATCGAAAAGTCATCGGAGAGCAAGCTCTCCAGACAGCATACCGTGCTGAATACAGTAACGGTTATGAGCACAATGGCCATAGTCAGCGCTCTGTCCTTTTCATTTTTCATTTGTAAGCCCCCTAGTATAGCTAAAATCTCAAATGTTACCTCTTTTAAAATTATATCTTAAAAGATTTTATAATGCAATACTATTTTACTGTTCCCTGTCATCACCGGACTTTTGCTTGGCGGTGTCCTTCATTCTGTCTTCCATAATATTTTTCTCAGTCCAGATTATCCTCTTTATATTGCCGCGGCGTGAAGTTTTGCCGAAGTAGAACTTTCCGATAGGATTCTTTGGCTTTTCTTCTTTTTCCGGATCAAGATTCATCCCTGCGAAGGAGCCTGCCATTCTGTCCATAGTGTCATCTGAATTCTGGGAATGACGTGGTGCTTCTACCCCTTTCTCTCGCCTATCCAATGTCTTCTTATCAGACCGCTCATCAAGCTTCAGCTGGATCGACCCCAGAATTATGAGGCCGATGAATAAAGTCGCCATGAACATTTTAGTGTTAATAATCTCAAGAATCAGCCTCCAGTCAATGGGAACTCCGAAGCTGAAGAACAGCCAGTTAAGCACCCATGCTGCGATGGCTACCAGCAGAAAACTTCCTGCTGCTTTAAGGGCATTAATCCTGCTCTTCTTTCTGAACGCCTTTCCGAAGTTCTTTATTACTCTGGCTTCCGCCGCCTCCACCTCTCCGCTGTCAGGCAGGTTAAGATGAGCTTTCATTCTTTCTGCCTCCTGCCTGCAGGCTTCGCACTCTGTCAGATGTTCTTCCACAAGCGCAGAAGTGTCCTCACTTACAACTCCGTCTACATAAAGGGGCAAAATGTCTCTGATTACTCTACAATTTATTTTATAATTGGTTTCTTTCATGACCCATCGCCTCCATATATTCTAAAATCATCCCTTTTGCCCTGTAAAAGGTAACTCTGGCCCAGCCGGAACTCTTTCCAAATATCTGTCCTATATTCTCAAAGGGAAGCTCACCGAACACCCGCAGGTTGAATACTTCCTTATAGGGCTCCTTCATTTCATGGAGAAATCGGTGAATCTCCATTATGCTTTCTTTGTCCATGAGACTCTTTTCGAGAGACACCGTTTCATCAGCTGATTCGGGTATATCGCCATATGTAACACGCTTCTGCTTTTTCATAAACGAAAAGCAGGTATTCCTGGCTATGGCAAAAAGCCAGGCCCTGATGTGTTCTGAACCGTCAAAACGATTTATACCTTTGAAAGCTTTATAGAAGGTTTCCTGTGCTATTTCCTCTGCCAGAGCATCGTCGGCAGTCAGGCTGCGGATATACAGGTATACGCCCCTGAAATACCGGCAGTAAATTGTTTCAAAGTCCATGACTTTTCCTCCCCTTTACTCATATAACCCCCACGTTTCCCAAACGTTACAAAAAAAGGACAACTGCGTCTTTATGGCGCCATGCTGTCCTCTCATTCTAGAATTTCACATAATTAATATTTTTTCCTGCCGCGGAGAACTTGTCCTCATATTCGGTGGTATATCGTGCAGATTCGTAAAGTTTCTCATTTTCCGGGCTGTGGAGATCCCTGGTCATCTCTATTATATCATAGCCTGCTGCTGCTATCTCCTCTAGTGAAAACTCAAAAAGACCCTCATTATCGGTTTTGAACTCTATTACAGCATCGGGCTTCATTACCTTCCGGTAGTTCTCAAGGTTTTTATGGTAGGTGAGCCTGCGTTTTGCGTGTCGGGCCTTCGGCCACGGATCGCTGAAATTAAGATAAAGCCCTGACAGCTCCCCTTCCTCAAAGTAATCTCTCAGGTCATGGATAAAATCTATGAAAATCCTCAGGTTGGCCAGCTGACCCTCCTGCGCTTTTTCCATGGCTCTGAGCACCACGCTGCTCTGCCCTTCTGCCGCTATGTAGTTTATATCAGGATTTGCGGAGGCGCGGCTTATAATGAACTTGCCCTTGCCGCAGCCGATCTCCAGCATTATAGGATTATCGTTTCCAAAAATCTCTGCCCATCTGCCTCTGCAGGCACGCGGGTCATCTATGAGAAAGGCGGAATTAGCCGCCAGTCTTTCATCTAAATTTTTAATGTTTCTCTGCCGCATTAAAACTCCCCATTAAAACTTCCAGTCGAAACTATCAACTTAAAATATTCTGGACTCTATGATTATCACTGCCAGAAACAGAGCCTGCAAAGCGAAGGCAACATAATCTCTGCGCTTGAGCTTCATTTCATTCATTCTGGTCCTGTTCTCACCGCCCCTATAACACCTGGCTTCCATGGCCATAGCAAGTTCCTGAGCGATTCTGAAGGCGCTGACAAAAAGCGGCACCAGGATTGGTATCAGGCTCTTTGCTCTCTGAATCAGGTTGCCCGTCTCAAAGTCTGCTCCTCTTGCCTGCTGAGCCTACATAATCTTATCCGTCTCTTCAAGAAGGGTTGGAATAAACCTAAGAGCGATAGTCATCATCATAGCAATTTCGTGAGCCGGCACACCGATTCTTTTAAAAGGTGAAAGAAGCCTTTCTATGCCATCTGTCAGACTCAGCGGCCTGGTACAGAGCGTCAGCATTGAAGAACCGATAATTAGAAGGATCAGTCGCACTGCCATAAACACCGCTGTCCTGAGGCCCTCTGCTGTAATTCTGAGAAATCCCCACTGCCAGAGGACACGGCCGTCTATCATAAACATGTTCAGAGTAAATGTGAACAGCAGAATTATGATTATAGGCTTGAGACCGCGGACAATAAAACTGAAGGGTACTTTGGATACGGCTATTACCGTTCCCAGACATATCGCGGCTATGGCAAATCCCATAAAGTTGTCCACTATAAAAAGCTCTATTATGAACAGCAAAGTAGCTATTATTTTTACTCTCGGGTCCAGCCGATGAATGACTGAATTTCCCGCAAAATACTGCCCTATGGTTATATCTCTGATCATTTAGTTTTCCTTTTTAAGTATGCGGCAATCTGCTCTGCCGCAGTATCTGTATCTAAAATAGTGGCTTCAAGATCTACTCCTCTCTCTCTGAGAGTCTCCGTAAAAGCTGTCACCGGCGGAAGCTCCAGCCCCACAGCCCTCAGTTCCTCTTTCTTAGAGAAAACTTCATAAGGTGTTCCTGATGTGACCAGCCTGCCGCTGTCTATTACCACCACTTTGTCGCATAATCTCGCAATATCGGCCATGTTGTGAGAAACAAGAATAGTGATATTTCCTGTCCTTCTGTGGACCTCCTCCACCATAGCCAGCACATCCTTGTGAGCTTTAGGGTCCAGTCCCGCTGTAGGCTCATCCAGAATAAGCACCTCCGGGCGCATGGCAACCACACCGGCGATGGCTACACGTCTTTTTTGTCCTCCTGAAAGTTCAAAAGGAGATCTGTCCTTAATCTCCTCATAGTCCAGCCCAACCAGTTCTATAGCTTCGCGAACTCTCTCTTCGATTTCCTCCTGGGAAAGTCCCAGATTTCCCGGCCCGAAGGCCACGTCCTTGGCAACTGTCTCTTCAAAGAGCTGATATTCAGGATACTGGAACACCAGTCCGATTTTTTTCCGTATCTGCACCATGGATACTCCCGGCTGAGTAATGTCCGTGTCGCCTATCACTATGCTGCCGCTTTCAGGCTTCAGCAGTCCGTTGAGATGCTGAAGAAGCGTGGACTTGCCCGAACCCGTATGTCCTATGATTCCAACAAGCTGACCATCAGCTGCATCAAAGGAGATATTATCAAGGGCCAGCTGCTCTGAAGGCATACCTTTGTCATATATGTGAACCAGATTTTCTACTCGTATTGACATATGAATTCTACCATCTTTTCTTCAGTAATAATGTCCCTTGGAACGTCTATGCCCGCCTTGCGCAGCTTGGCACCCATTTCTACCATGAGAGGAACATCCAGATTAACAGACCTTATAAGTTCTTCCTGTTCAAAAACCTCCTGAGGGGTTCCGTCCAGCAGAATGTGCCCTTCGTGCATGATGATAACACGGTCCGCTCTCACCGCTTCGTCCATGAAATGAGTTATAAGTATGACGGTTATACCCTCCGCATGAAGTTCGTCTATTATAGACATAATCTCAGCCCTGCCCTTCGGGTCAAGCATTGCCGTCGGTTCGTCGAATATTATGCACTTGGGCTTCATAGCTACTACACCTGCAATGGCAATGCGCTGCTTCTGTCCGCCGGAAAGAAGATGGGGTGCTTTTTTCTTGAACTGGCCCATGTTCACATCCTCAAGAGCCTTGTCTACCCTGCGTCGGATTTCTGCAGGTTCGATACCCAGGTTTTCCGGTCCGAAGGCCACGTCATCCTCCACAATAGCAGAGACCAGCTGGTTGTCGGGGTTCTGAAAAACCATTCCCGCAGTCTGTCGCACATTCCATATGTTATCGTCATCCCTGGTGTCGAAGCCGTCCACATAGATGACTCCCTCAGTAGGAAGTAGCAGTCCGTTAAGGTTTTTTGCCAGAGTAGATTTACCGGAGCCGTTTTTACCTATGATAGCAGTGAAACTGCCCCTTTCTATCTCCAGATTCAGATTGTCAATGGCCCTCACGGGCTGGCTTTCATCACCTCTTGTGTATTCAAATATCAGGTTTTCTATGGTTATGATGTTATCCACTTATTTTTCTTCCTTGTAATACTTATCCATATATTTAGAAAGCTGTCTTGCGTTGAACTGTCCCGGCGCCGTAGGTACTGAACCGCAGGCATAGGAAATTACAGAGCCGAAATCTCCGGCACATATCCTGCTGACCTGCCCTTCCTCTCCCATGGCGATAGCCACGATAGGTTTGGCACCGCTGAGCTGTGAATATGCGGAGGCTCCTTCAAGAATACTGTATGTGTCCACCTCTTCTGCAGCAAAACAGGCAATTTTAAGTATATCTCCGCCTGTTTTTTCAAGTCTGATAAACATTTCAGCTATTTCATTTCTATCCGGCATGCGGCTGAACTCGTGGTGAGAAACCTCAACTTTCACTCTTTTGCGTTTTGCCATCTTAATGAGCCTTTCGATCTCCGGATTTTCCGCATCTATATCGATCATGTCAGCAACCTCTACTGCCCATCCCATGACTTGGTTAGCCTTCTTTAAAGCCGCTTCTCCTTCTTCCCCATCGGCAGCCTTGTAGTCAATACTTAAGGTCTTGCGACCGCAAAGTTTCTTAACTTCCTTGGCGTCAGACAGGAAGCTTTCTTTGGTGTAGGCGGAAGCCCCCTTCATACTGTCTGCGCACCATTCGATAATCTGGGCATACTGACCGAACTCAGCGATCTCGTGTTTAACCTCCAAAAGGTCTTTGCATGACAGAGACAGACAGATTTCAGGTCTCTTAGTTTTAGGCTTTCTAAATTTCAACTGCACTTTCAACTGTACTTTCCTCTTTCTTTATATTATTTTCTTTTATCTTATTAATACACCTGTATACCAGATACAGGACATGGAAAACTGTCAGCAGCAGCACCGCAAAGGATGCAATATATCCCGGAGCGCCAAACCTTGTACCGAAAACATTCCACAGGAATACCAGCGGCGAACCTTCCGACGCTTCATTGAGAAACAGGTAGTTTTCGTCGATTAAAACATTCAGTATATAAATCGGCACTGCACACACTGCCAGAATTCCTGCAGTGGTCCACAGTCCCCTATAGTCTGCCCTTATTTCTCCTGCCGCATACAGCATCACCACATAGATTACTATCCATCCATGGAACACAAAACTGTGTATGCACATGAAATTAAAAAACGGATACTCGGTCCAGTTACAGAACAGCAGGGCTGACAATGCACCCGGTAAAAAAGCATACGCCAGCATCTGTCCGGAGATGCGTCTGTTTTTGCTGAAAGCATCCCACAGCATGGCAAAAATAGCAAGCCCGCAGAGGTGCAGCGGCAGGTAGCCCTTCATAGGCGCGCCAATGGCAATAAGTATACTGTCCTTGAGAATCTCCGAGCAAAGAATGGTGATAGCAAAAAATTTCTTTATGCTGGTCTGTTTCTCCTCATTCTGTTTTATGTAGTATCCGGTTATGATGACCATCGCAGCAGCAATGACCGCAAGCCATATTAAATGGCCGGGGCAGTACAGGTCAAAGCCTATGTCCAGCCCCTGCTCCTCTATCTTGAGAGTATTTATGAAAAAATATTTAAATTCCATCCGAGGTTCCCCGATTATTGTAATGTGCAATTTATAGTCTTTAATCCGCTAAATCCGAAAAAACGTATCATTCACATTTTATCACTGAGCGAGGCCGATGTCAAAATTTATTTCCTTACTTTTGTCGCAATACCTGCGGTAGCTATCAGGTCTGCTCCCAGCCCCAGCAGGTTTTTGGCCAACACTGCTCCCGGTCTCACAGGTCCCGTCACCCTTATTTTGTTTATTTCCCCCATCATGTCGAAAATCCTGTCCTTGGGAATCTCGGCCGAAAGCCTGACTGGCAGCACGGGGAATTTTTCAGAGTCAGTTCTTACGGTTGTAGAAAGGCTCCGCACAGGATTGGTCATCTCCTTTATGGCAAAGGACTTGCCTCTCACGCATCTGTTTCCAGCTACCGCAATTTCATCCGGTCCCTCTGATGATACTGTCATTCTGCAGCCGTTAGGGCACACGATGCATATCATTTCTTTTATGTTTTTATCCATTGGCTCTGACCTCCTTCAGGTATTCCATCGCCGACCTGCCAGCGGCTTCGCCGCTGGCGGAAACGTAATCCACCAGGTCGAACACGCGGAGTGCGTTTCCGCAGGCGAAAACCCCGGGCACGTCTGTCATCTGGTTTTCGCCGCAGGTCGGGCAGCCTGTGGCTTTGTTTACAGTCACTCCCACCGACTCCGCCAGCTCATTTTCAGGTATGAGACCAACGGACAGTATCAGTCCGTCACACTCAACTTTGCGGGCCGTCTCAGGCATCGGATTCCTATTTTCATCAACTCTGCATATTTCCACAGCTTCCACCCTGTCACGTCCAAACACTCTGGTAACAGTATGGCTCAGATGCAACGGAATATCGTAGTCTATGAGACACTGCTGCACGTTTCTTGCAAGTCCCGATGGTTCAGGCTGTATCTCATATACTCCTTCAACCTCTGCTCCTTCCAGGGTAAGGCGCCTTGCCATTATCAGACCGATATCCCCGCTTCCCAGAATAACGCACCTTCTGGTTGGCAGCTGTCCCTGTATATTGATCAGGTGCTGCGCCGTGCCCGCCGTAAATATGCCTGCAGGTCGTGTGCCGTGTATGAACACCTGTCTTGCAGTCCTCTCACGGCAGCCTGTGGCGAAGATAATCACTCCCGTGTTTATTGTCTTGACCCCGCTGCTGCACACGGCTCTGATAGTGAAGTCTACGTCGTTCTTTTTGATATCCGTCACAAAAGTCGTGAGCATTGATTCTATGTCCGCAGCCTCAAACTCATCTATGAAACGCTGTGCATATTCCGGTCCCGTAAGCTTTTCCTCGTATCGTACCAGCCCGAAGCCGTCATGAATGCACTGCTTCAGAATTCCGCCCAGCCTGTCTTCTCTTTCGATAAGCAGCACCCTGCCGCCTTCTTTGTGTGCTTCAAGGGCCGCTGCAAGGCCGGCAGGGCCTCCGCCGATTACTGTCACGTCAAAATTCATGTCCTTATTCATCAGCTGCCTCCTTCCCGGCGTCACCCGCTGCAGCAGCCACCGCATCCTCAGGCCCGCCCTTGGTAAATCCGTATGTGATTACAGAACCGGAGCCTGCCTTCTTCACATCTGACAGAGGGATCCCCTCATGTTCGGCTATTATGTTCATAACCAGAGGCATGCAGAAGCCTCCCTGGCATCTGCCCATGCCCGGTCTCAGTCTTCGCTTGATTCCATCCACTGTCGGCACATGCAGCGGTGAATTGAGAACATCTATTATCTCACCTTTGCTGATTTCTTCGCAACGGCATACTATTACACCGTAATCCGAGTTCTCCTTTATGAGCCTGTCTCTTTCCTCCTGACTCATTTCGCGAAGCCGAGGCGGAGCCTTTCTTTCCTCATTGAAGTTTTCATTAGCCTCAACGTGCTCAGTTTTTTCCAGATACTCCGCTGCCCACTTAGCCAGCTCTACAGCTATGGCAGGTGCCGCCGTCACACCCGGCGACTGTATCCCCGCCGCCTCAAGGATATTGTCAGTGAATATACCTTTTCTTACAACAAAATCCTCTTCATAAGTCGGCGCACGTACTCCTGTAAAGTAAGCGATTACGTCTCTGAACTCAAGTCCCGGAGCCAGATGCTGCTGCATTCTGATGATGGCATCCACCTCGTCTCTGTATGTAGCCGTATCTTCCCTGTCAGGAGTCTCCACAGCATTAGGCCCTATGAGCATATTCCCGTGAATAGAGTGTATTACTCCTACGCCTTTGGTGTGATTGCTTCCGTTGAAAGCATTAATGAGAAGCCTGAGGGTTGTGAAAGCCTTCCCCTTAAGCTTCTCCTTTTCGTATGGAGCCACCGCAAAAGGAGCTTTGGCCATGCTGGTCTTAACCATGTACCCGGCCTTCTTATCCGTTATTATATCAGTTCCCCTTCTCGGATGAATGGTGAAGGTTCTGTCCCCTGCCATATCTGCGATTTCATCTGCGTGAACCCCCGCCGCGTTAATCACCAGTTTAGGGTACAGAGTTCCCCTGTTTGTCTTCACGCTGATAATATGCGCAGTTCCATCCGCTTCGGTCCTGACCTCCATGGATTGCACCTTTGTTTCAAAGCTGAACCTTACTCCATTGGATGCAGCGTTTTCTGCCAGAGCAATAGTCATCTCGTAAGGGCTTGTAATTCCGCCTATGGGCATGAACATGCCTCCGTCAATAAATTCCGGCACATTGGGTTCATGCTCCAGAAGCTCTTCCCGTTTCATATACCGGGTGCCGTGTATTCCCTTTTTCTCTCCGAAATGCGCCAGAAACCACACCGGTATTCGCTCCCATTTTTTACAGCAGAGCATTACCTGTCCCTTCCGCTCAAAAGGCACATCAAGTTTTCGTGAAAGTTCCTCGTACATCTGATTGCCTATCAGGTTATAATGATGCTTCTGGGATGATGCAGAAAAGTTAATTCCCACGTGAACTACGCCTCCGTTGGCTTTTGAAGCTCCGGAGGCCACGTCGGCTCCTTTCTCACAAACCAGAACATCCAGTTTATATCTTGAAAGTTCTCTTGCCGCGGCACATCCTGTAATCCCTCCGCCTATAACAAGCACGTCCGGTCTCTGTCCATCCAGCGAGCTGTCTTCAGGCAGCATGCTTTCCGGCGAAGGCACAAAGCCCTTAAGCTTTATATCGTTAATCACGCCTAGGTATTTTTTCTTATTGACGGCCAGCTGCCCTGCCTTGACAGCAGTCTTCCAGTCGTCAACCTGCCCCCTGAGAACTATGCAGCCCTTTTCTTCTGAAATCTCAATATTAGGGGAAAGCTTTTTTATTTTCTTGCAAATTTTATCAAATTCACCCATTTTTATTCCGTTCTCTCTTTATTTTTATTTCGCGATCTCTTCCCTGATCTTCTGCTGCAGTGTCTGGATTTCGCTTTCGATGGTCCACACACCCAGTCTGAAAATCATGAAAGGCAGCCTGAAAATCTGCACTTCATCATCTGTCATGCCAGTCTGGGCTTTATACTTCTTGTAGTAGCTCCTGCATATCTTTCCACGCAGGAACTGCATCACCGCAGCTACCGCCTTTGACAGTCCAGGTATCATCTCTCCCTCAGTCAGGAGAAAAACCGTTGCAGCCACATCTGCCGCCGGTGCTCCGCTGCATGATGTCATCCAGTCTATTATGGTGGATTTTCCATCGTGGGTCATAATGTTGTCAGGATGGTAGTCAAAATGAAGAATAGAGTCTCCGTCAGGCAAAGCATTTATTTTGGCTATTGCTCTGTCTTTTTCCTCTGATGTGAGGTAATCAAATACCGGTGCATTCATCAGTGTATGCTTGACCATTTCCTTGTAGCTTCTGATTTTATCGGTGTGAGTGTTATGCATCTCAATCTGCAGATCCGCCATTATCTGTGATGCCTTAAACAGTATGGAAGGCTGTTTTCCCAAAGTGCCGATAAGGGTTGCTCCTTCTACCTTCTTGAGTATTATTCCATGACGTCCTTCCACTTCAACCTGTCCGAAGCATTCCACTTCAGTTACACCTTTAGCAAAGGCCTCTCTGGTATTTATCTCCTCACCGTCAATCAACTCTCTGTCGACTTCTTTTCTGAACAGTTTCAGCAGCTTATCTTCTCCTTCCCATCGGAAAATTTCCGATGAACGGCTTGTAAATAGCGGTGTACCTAAACTCATAATCGTGTATACTCTTTCTTCGGACATGATGCTACCTCCTGTGTTTGTCTCATCTTGTTTTATAGGATAATACTATTCTTTTTATGTGATAAAGTCAACAGGAATACGTATTGATGCAGACTCCTGTGCACACCCTTTTTATACATTTTTGTCTTCCCAAACCCGCAAACCCGCATAAAAAAAACAAAAAAGACACAAGCAGAAATCCGCCTCTGCTATGTCATCCCAGTTTTATACATTTAACCCTTAAGATGTTATGAAATCATGGTTTTTTGCCTTAAAAAAGCTTTTCCCGTTTACTCACAGAATTAGCTGTCTTTCTTTTTGTCTCATTTCTCATTTAATTTCAACGTTTGCAGGCTTGGTGAGACATTTTTGAATAAAATGCGATATAGCCCGCTTCTTCCTGTCTTTGGCATGCACGTCATACACAAAAGCCCGCAGCACCTTATCATGCCGCGGGCTCTCTTACTTTATTCTGTTCTCACAGTCGCCGGATTACTCGATAATCTCGGTTACTACGCCGGATCCTACTGTTCTGCCGCCTTCACGGATAGCGAATCTTAATCCC
>JALFXR010000078.1 GCA_022787405.1 Bacillota bacterium | reverse complement strand
TCACGGAATTCTGTAGTGAATCCCGGATCATATAACTTCGACCTGTCGTAATTTGTACATCCGACCACATTGCCGATAATCATGAGAGCGGTCTTGGTAATGTTGTTCTTCCTTGCTGTTTCGGCAAGGGTTCCTACTGTGCAAATAAATGACTTTTCATCATCCCATGTTGCCTTGTATACGATTGCTGCAGGAGTGTCTGCCGTATATCCGCCTGCAATGAGCCTTTCGCTCAGCTCTTCGAGAAGACCCGTTGAAAGGAATATCACCATGGTGGCGTTGTGTGCTGCAAAGGATTCTATACTTTCCTTTTCAGGCACCGGGGTTCTGCCCGCCATTCTTGTAATAATCACACTCTGTGAAATATCGGGAAGTGTATACTCAAGGTTAAGCGCTGATGCCGCACCGCAGAAGGAGCTCACCCCCGGTGTGTAGTCGTATGGAATTCCTTCCTCATCGAGAACATCCATCTGCTCACGGATTGCTCCGTAAAGGCAAGGGTCTCCGGTGTGCAGTCTCACAATCTGTTTATCTTCCTTTGTGCCTCTGATCATCACTTCAAGAACTTCTTCCAGGGTCATCTTTGCCGAATTGAAGATTTCGCATCCGTCCTTTGCATATTTAAGAAGATCCGGGTTTACAAGTGAGCCGGCATAAATTATGATGTCAGCTTCTTCAAGCTGCTGTTTTCCCCTTAATGTAATCAGATCTGCGGCACCGCTTCCGGCACCGACAAAGTGAATTGTTTTCATTACGCTTCCTCCTGTGCTTCCTTTATAATAATCAGTGAATAATACGATGCTGAGTCTGGAATATCCTTCGCATCAAGATATATCTTTTCGTTTTCCATGCCGCAGTTTTCAACCATCATGGCCTTCTGACCGCCTGCAATAATCGCATCTCTTACTTTTCCGATTTCCTTTCCTGATTTCATGAGAACCTTGGTGCCCGGCAGAGAGAGGAGTTCTGCCATTCCCGCAACCTTGAAGGTAGCCGGAATCACATGAAGAGGTTCTTCCCTCTCAACAAGATCCGTGTTAAGTCTGGCTGATGCGGCAGTAAAAGATGTGATTCCGTTTATTATAGCTGCATCATATCCGTCTCTTACCACTCTCTTGTGAATATACATATATGTCGAATACACTGTCACATCTCCCAGAGTCAAAAAGCTCACTGCTTTACCCTCATCGAGATATTTTTCAATTTTCCGGGCCGCCCTGTCATGCATCTCATTGAGTCTGGCTTTATCCTTTATCATGGGCATTTCAAGGGCCACAAGGTTCATTTCATCCAGGTTTTCACATGCTCCCTTTGCAATTCTGTATGCAATTGAGTCTTCCACCTTTTCACCCGGCACAATTACGATGTCACTGGCCTCAATAGTCTTTTTTGCCTTTATTGTCATAAGTTCCGGATCTCCGGGACCTACTCCTATTCCGTAAAGTCTACCCTTCATTCATTTCTCCTTTTATCTTTTCCGCCATTTCTCTGAATCCTGCTGTCTCCCCCAGATATCCCCTGTCATTGGAAAATACCAGTGCTTCTGTTTCAACAGCGCCATATGACCGATGGTTGAGGTAGAAAGATATCTTTTCCATTATTACATCCATGGTTTCTTTAAGGATGTTTTCTTCACAGAGAACGTCAATGGCTTCATCGGTGGTAACCGTATCGAGAATCCTCATTGCGCCTTCTCTTGAAATTCCGGCCCTGAGTGCAGACGCTGCCATGATTTCCGCTCTTGCATCCGCATTCCTCGAGTGGGTGTTCATTATCCCTCCAGCCACCTTGACAAACTTACCGATGTGAGCTACAAAGAGCAGTCCCTTTACACCTAGGTTCACAGCTATATCAATTACTTCACCTATGTAGTTGCTGCATTTTACGGAATCCTTAACGGGCACATCATCCAGTTCATCCAGATAGTTCTTGCCGTAATTGCCCAGTGTGACCACCAGATATTGCCTTCCGCATGCCGCCAGCTGATTCATCTCTATTTCAAGACTCTTTATCAGGGCGCTTTCGCTCATTGGTTCGACTATTCCCGAAGTGCCAAGAATTGAGATTCCGCCTTTTATACCGAGCAGCGGATTAAAAGTCTTTTCTGCAGTCTTTTCACCTTCCGGCACGGAAATCACTGCCTTCAGTCCGCCTTTATAGCCGGCTCCGGCTGCCGCCTCCTCAAGAGCCTCCCTGATCATCCTTCTCGGAGTTGAGTTGATTGCCGCCTCACCTACAGGCTGCTCGACTCCCGCACGTGTTACTCTTCCCACTCCTTCTCCCCCGTCAATTACGAAGCCTTCATCAAGCTTTTCGACTTTCGCGTAGATTTTCAGCCCGTGGGTTACGTCTGGATCATCCCCGGCATCCTTTATTATAGCGCAGGATACATAGTCTCCGGTTCTGACAATATCGACAGCCTCAAGGTCAAGCTCTATTCCCTTGGGAGTCTTTAGACGGACGTAATTGATAACTTCCCCGCCGAGAAGCATCATTGCTGCAGCCTTGGAAGCCGCCGCTGCGCAGGTTCCCGTAGTATATCCGAACTGCATCTTCTTATTGTTTTTTATAATGTAGTGGGATTCAATCCCCGTTAAATGCTTCATATGTTTCCAGCTTTCCCGCTTTCCTCGCTTCATCAATCAGTACCTGAATCCGCTGATTCATCTCACCTGTTTCTGTTCCCGCATAAATTACGGTATCGCACTTCTCCATTTTTGAAAGCGCTTCCTTCAGTGTCTCTTCCGAAATACAGTTAAATGGCTTTTCAGTGATAACATCCGCAGCAAGAATCTTTGCCAGATGGTAGTCAACATCGTTAGGATAAAGTATGCCGGCTATAAACGGTCTGTCCTGTTTCTGCAGTATTCTGTAAACAGGTATGCCTGTTCCGCCGGATGAGATCACGAAAACCTCCGGTTCGCCTACAGGTCCCGGAAGCTCCATACTTCCGAACACAGGGTCAAAGTGACCATTGTTTATATTATATAAATTTCTGATATGAGCTTCTCTGAAGATTTCCTCCGGAGTGCCGTAGTCAAAAATTGTTTCCCCGTTTACACAGATAATCTTGTCCGAAATTTTTTCTGCAAGATCAATCTCATGCAGTGACATGATGACCGTTATACCGTTTCCCTTCGCCATTCTTCTGAGAATTGTAAGAAGTTCCAATTTGTATTTCACATCAAGGAATGACGTCGGTTCATCCAGAACTATAACATCCGGTTCCTGGCAGATTGCACGTGCCAGGAGCACTCTCTGCCGCTGTCCGTCACTTATAGCTCTGAAATCACGATTTCCCAGGTCGGCAGCATGAACCATCGTCAAGGCTTCTTCTACTTTTTCTTCGTCCTTCCTTGTGAGAATACCCAGGCGTCCGGTATACGGGTATCTGCCCGTAGCAACAATGTCATGGCATGTCATCATTTCAGCTTTGATTCTGTCCGTGAGAACAACTGCCATTTTGCTGGCAAGGGCTTTATATGGCATACTTCCGATGTCGCTTTCATCGAAGATGACTTTGCCGCCTATTATCTCAAGCTGCCTCGTTATGCTTTTAAGAATTGTCGACTTCCCCGCACCATTGGGCCCTATGAGAGTGACGATCTCACCTTTTTTAATGTCTATGCAAATGTCATGTATGAGTGCCTTACCCTTATAACCAACGGAGAGGCCCTTCATCTCAAAATATTTCTCGTTCATTACACTCTGCTGTTCTTTCTGAT
The DNA here is from genome assembly GCA_022787405.1 of Bacillota bacterium. Lineage (GTDB taxonomy): Bacteria > Bacillota > Clostridia > Peptostreptococcales > Anaerovoracaceae > SUG1106. The sequence continues at coordinate 11,788 of JALFXR010000078.1, read as the reverse complement.
CATCATATAAATTACAATAGGTGCACCGAATATGGATGTCACTGTACTTATGCTAAGTTCAACCGGAGCAAAGGCTGTCCTTGCGATAAGGTCGCATATCATACAGAATACAGCTCCTGTTATAAAGGAGCCCGGTATTACAATAAGCGGCTTCGATGTTCCAAGGCACGCCCTGGCGATAAACGGCACCGCAATTCCGACGAAGGAAATCGGACCGGCAAAGGCTGTTACACACGCCGAGAGCACGCTGGACAGGAGTATGAGCAGAGCTCTGAACACCTTGATATTAACCCCCATACTCTGAGCATAGTTTTCGCCCAGCTGGAAAGCCCCGATGGGCTTTGACATGCAGAAAGTTATTATGACAGTCGTCACGACCACAGTTGCTGCAACCTGTACATTGCTCCAGCTCATCCCCGAGAAGCTTCCCAGAGACCAGTTGTGGAGGTTTACGATATCGGAATCGCTAGCAAAGGTAACCACAAAATCTGTAACTGCAGAACATATATATCCGATCATGATGCCTGCAACCAGAAGTGCCGCCATATTTCTGATTTTCTTCGAGACGAGAAGAATGAAGCCTGTTGCAATCAGCGATCCTATAAACGCCGCAATTATCAGGGCGTAGGATGAAAGAGTCATGGACTTTGTCATAAAGAAAATCATCACAAGAGCTACCACCATCTTGGCTCCCGATGAAATGCCCAGCACGAAAGGCCCTGCAATAGGATTCTCGAAGAAAGTCTGAAGCATGAAACCTGAAAGGGATAATGCACCTCCCAGAAGTGCTGCCATTATAACACGCGGAAGTCTTATCTTCCAGATAATATCTATGGCTGTTTCGCTGCCCTCTCGCCTGAAAATCGCATCTGCAATTTCAGATACAGACAGACTGACACTTCCCGTGTTTATGTTAAGTACCGTAATAACCGCGAATGCGACCAGGAGCAGTCCGAAAACAATTATATATCTGCATCGCTTTCTGAATATTTCGTTGTGAAAACTGTTGCTGTTACTTGTCTGCATTTTTTACTCCAGTTTACTTAAAAATTCCAGGTTTTCGTCATCCTCACCGGTGAAAACCTTGTGGAAGTCCATGATCATATTGCTGATTACATCGGTTCTCTGATACATGTTACTTCCTGTAGAATAGCACTTTCCTTCCTTCACTGCCTTGAATTCAGCAAAAATAGGATCCTTGGCTATAAGGTCGTTTACGCTCTTGACTGTAGTGTCAATGCTTGCATTGTATATTATGTAATCCGCATCACGAGCTTTTTCGTAGAAGCTTTCCATCGTCATTGATACGGATGTCTTACCATCCTCATCCACGACTCCGTCAAAGGAATATCTTCCGCCTGCCATATTTATCATGGCAGGTACATAGTCTGTAGAACTCCTTACTACAGCCTTTCCATCTGTTGTTATGTAGAAAAATGCCGCAGACTTTTCCGTGTTTTCAAAGTCCGACAGTTCACTGATAACTTTCTTGCAGCTTTCGAAGTATGCTGTCGCTTCATCAAGCTTTCCTGTAAGTGCGCCATATACCTTAATCCACTCTGTTCTTCCCATAGGATTGGACTCGAAACTTGAGCGGTCAACAAAAACCATGATTCCAAGTTCCTCCAGCATCTCCTTTACTTCCGGAGTATGATAAATCATCGTAGATTCTATGGCCATATCGCAGTTTTTTTCCAGAATGAGCTCATAATCCGGTTCGCTGTACTTTCCTGCATATGTGATACGACCTTCCTTCATTGCCTTTACCGCATTGTCAATTGTCCATTCTGATTCTTTTATAGATGTCATTGTTATATGATCCATGGCATCGATTGAATCAAAGAGCGCCATCACCGCAGTGGCGGCAAGGTAAACATTTTCCAGAGGCTGATGTATTACCCTGATATTGTCAGCAAGGCCTTCAGGTGCTTCCTTTCCCTCAGGGACAATGAGATACTTCCCATCCTCAAAAATATCAAGAAAGAAATATCCGTCTTCATATCTGTCAATAGCGAATCCTTCTGCATAGTCAAGCTTTACTGATTCAACATATGTAAGCCCTTCTATTTCACCGTTTACCCCGCCGTTACCTGCCGGATTTGCATCGCTGTTTCCACAGCCCGAAAAAAGCATGGTCACTACAATTGATATTAAAACTATGACAGCTGTCCATTTATTTTTCTCCATCTGATTTCCTCTTGTTTTTCTTTACTTTTTTTACTGTGGCATATACTGCCGCCAGACCTGCAGCAGCAAGTATGACGATATATACCGGCCATTTTGCGCTGCCTTTATCAGCTGTATTCTGCGTATCTTCTGCGCCTTCTGTCTCAGCAGGTACTTTACCTGCAGCATAGTCGTCCCATGATATGCCCTCAGACATTTCGCTGATGACCTCGTCTGACGGTATTTCCATACCCAGAAGCGCCGCATAGACCTTCATCCATTCAGCTTTCGCCTCATCTGTTTCCTCATCCATAGACCTGTCCGCTATAACAGGTATGCCAAGTGTTGAGAACCGTGTCTTGATGGTCTCAAGCTCTTCCTGCTTGTCTTCCCCCCATATTGAACCTGCGGGAAGGATGGCAAGCTTTGTTTCGTTTAATACTATTGATTTAAAATCTGGCGTGACGTAGTTTTCTTCAAAGATTGATTTCACTCCCTCTGCATCGAGCTTGTCCATGAAAAGCGCAGTTGTTTTTGCACCGGTCCAGATGGATTGGCAAGGTATATGGACGATATTCATTTCCTTCTCCGAACCCGCCGGAATCTCAACTCCTTCAGGAACCAGAAGGTACTTAATGACACCGTTTTTTTCATTTTCCTGCTTTATTTCCAGCAGCCTGCTTCCATTTTCGTACTCATATATTTTAAAAAGCTTCGCATGGGTCACCTCTATTTCTTTTTCCTTTGAAGATGTCTTCACGTCTTTTTTGGCAGAAGTCTTTTCTGCCCCTTCAATATAAGGGTAAATCGTATATGTAACCCAATGCGGGCTTGACATTGCAGATGTCCGTCCTGATATTGTATTATTAACATTCATTTCAACGGGAATGATAAACCTGGAATTCCCGCTGCCGTTTTTTTCATAGGTATTGCCCGATGCCTTTACCTTATCATAGCTTGTGCTGCTGAATTCAATCTCAGCATAGGCCTGACCGCCTTTTACCGTAATTTTATTGCACTTGATATATGCAAGTCTGCCTGTCCCTCCGGACCACCCAAAGGTATCACATGAATAAGTGCCATCCTTAAGTGATGTACTGCTGTCAACCCTGACGGTTCCCGACGATGGATTGTCAGATGTCTCTTTCTCTGGCTCCTTTTCGGGTTTCTTCTCCGGTTCCTGTTCAGGCTTTTTCTCAGGCTCCTGTGCCTGCTCTTCTTTTTTTTCTTTTTCTATTTCGTTTTTCTTTTCTTCGCTGGAGTAAACTATCAGCTTATGCTCATACCAGTTTCCTGATTTTACTGCATGAGCTGCAAGGGTAAGCTCTTTATCCAGCTCCGGTATCTCAATAGTGTATGTATATTTACCGTCAATTTCTTCATAGCTTATATATTCAGACGAATCCGCCGCAACGGCCTCTTCTGCCGTTCCCAGCCGCAGGTAATCATAGCCTGTTCCTGTCAGTGCAAAGGTTACCTTCATCACGCCATTTTCAACCTTAAGTTTTACATTTTTATTTCCTGCCTCATCCTGCACCAGATAAAACATTCTGTTGTCCGTATCCGCAGGGAGCACATATTCACCATCCTCATTGGAAAAAAGGTCGGTTTGAGCATACGCTAAACCGACCTGTGATAACATCAGGGTAATAAACAATATGAATGATATAGCAAACATTTTAATGCTTTTCATTAATTGCACCTCTGGTAAAAGATTGCTACTTGATTTTTACTGATTTCTTCGCTGACCATGCTGAATAGCAGACACCATCAGCAGTATTCTTATACGCTCTGATTCTGAAATAGTATGTCTTTCCCTTTTTAAGGTTCTTTATGGTTCTGGAAACCGTAGAAGACTTACTTATCTTTACAGTCTTGGCAGATTTGAAAGAGGATGATGTGGCATACTGAATTTCATAACCCGTTACGGACTTCTTTGTCCACTTTACTGCAGCCTTTGATGCGCCGGCTGTTACAGATGACAGCTTCGGCTTTGAAACAGTGATGTTTTTTGCAGTGACCACATTACTCCAGTCCGAATATGCCTGAAGCCCGTCGATGGTAAGGATGCTCCTTACTTTGAGATAGTATGTGTCTCCCTTTTCGAGATAGATTTTTGTCGACGTTGTTCCCTGTCCGTTTACGATGCTGTCGATTGGAACAGGGTCCGTGAAATCCGCATCATATGCACAGGCAACTTCATACCCTGAAACGCACGGTTCAGAAGCCTTTGTCCATTTGAAACTGAGGGTATCTGTCTGTATGGTATAACTTGCCTTTACCGGCTCCGGGAGCACATTATAGAATACCATTTCTCTGTCAAACCATCTTGACCCTCTTGCGGAAAGCTTGATTGTCTTATAAAGTGATTCTACAGGAACTTCATAGGTATACTTTCCGTCAGCATCTGTTTTATAAGGAATGAACTCTGATGAGTTTTTATCTTTTGCCTCCAATGCGGCTGCTTCTTCTGCAGATCCCATGTACAGTTTGCTGTATCCGTCTCCGCTGAGCCTGATGGTTGCTGTAATTTTGCCGTCTTTAACCACAGCCTGACAGGTTCCGTTATCCTCCGCCGTAATTTTAAACATCTTACTGTTTGTGACTACACCGAAAGTGTATGTACCGTCTTCAAGGACTGTTTCACCGGAGGGAACAGCTTCCGTATCCGCAAATGCTGTAATTCCCGTTGTAAAAATCATAACAAGGCACATGATTATGCATAAAAATTGTCTCAAGTGTTTCATATTTTTTATCTCCTGTAAAAGCAGTATTTATTTGGTGGTAACCTTCTTTGCTGTGCTCCACTTGGAGTAAACCTTCTTGCCGGAAGGTGTCTTCTTATATGTTCTTACCTGAACATAATATGATTTCTTTGCGCTGAGGTTCTTTACTGTAAATGTCTTGCCTGCTTTCGCGCTTCTTACCTTGGCGCTTGAAAGCTTGCTCTTTGATGTTGCATATCTGTACTCATAACCGGACATTCCGCTCTTTGAAGCAATCTTAACTGTGAATGCCTTCTTTGCTGACTTGACTGCTGCAGTTGTTGTCTTAGCTACGGCAGCCTTTTTGATTGCAGCCTTTGCGTTCTTTACTGCTATATCCTGAACGGCCTTGAGTTCGCCCAGTCCGACAATCTGGCTTGTCTGCTGGAATCCTGCTTTCTCAAAAGCATCGCCCCATTCTCCGGCCATATCGTTGTTTGCATGGTCACCGGCAACTACCATGTAAGGACGCAGGATTACCTTCTTGAAACCGGCAGCCTTTACAGCGGCAATAATGTTTTCAAGGGATGTTGACTCAGGATTTCCTTCTACAGTTCCTACGAAAGCATTTGAATATCCGTTATCTGCATAAATCTGCTGTGCAGTTTCGTATAAAACCTTGGCACTGTGTTCTGTTCCATGGCCCATATACACGAATGCAGTTTCCTTGTTCGCTTTGGCCTCTTCAACTGTCATTCCGGCATCCTTTGCAGTTTCTGCATAAAGCGCTTCTGATACAGTCTTTATGTCTGCTTCATCTGAGCAGAGAGGCTTTGCAATTATAACCTGTTTGAACTTTGATTCATACTTCTTGACAGCTGCCACGAGTTCATCGTATTCAGCTCCTGCCATTAAGGTTGTAGGCTGTACAACGAGAACCTGAACATTGTTCTTGATTGCTCTTTCCACTGCCTGTTCCATGTTGTCAATCTTTATTCCGTCACGTGCCTGAATGTGATTGATGATAATCTGAGATGTAAACGCTCTTCTTACTGCGAAGTTTGAATCTGCCTTTTCCAGTGCATTCTCGAGGGCTCCGATTGTCTGCACACGGCTGTCGTTGTAGCTTGTGCCGAAGCTTGCCACCAGGAGTTCATAGTCACCGATTTTATCTGCATTTCTGGCATTATCCTTAGATGCATCACCGGTGTCTTCTCCGAAGTATTCATATCCGCCCTTTTCATCATCTTCTGCAAGATAGTATCCGAAGCCTTCAACCTGCTTCTGCTCTTCCTCTGTCAAGGCAGCCCATGCCTTGCCTGCAGCTTCACAGAGAGCGTCGGTTCCTTCTGTTCTTTCCTGAAAATAGATTGCACTGGTAAGTGCAGTTACTAATGCCGGTGTCTGCTTTACAGTGAGAACTGCCTTGGAAGCATCGCTGAAGTTGTGCCATCCGTCGTTTGCAGGGTCTGATGAACCTTCCCAGAATACGCTGTACGGCATTGCCGTTCCAAGCTTGGATACCGGAATTTCAAAGGTGAATGTGCTTACAAATTTTTCTCCTGCAGGAGTTACTGTTGCAGCAATTGCTGCTTTTTCTTTCTTTGCTGTTGCTGCATCCTGAGATACTAAAGCAAACTTTGTGGTCTTTACCTTCTGCGGAGTAGTTGTGAATGTAATCCTGGCTGTTCCCTTGTACTTGTCAATCTGAATGCTGGTCGAGCCTTCTGCAGGCGAAAACATTCCAAGACCTGATACGATGTCGGCAGCCTTTGTTTCGGATATAACCGGTGCTGCTGTTGCTGTGCTGACAGCATCGGCATCGGTACCGGCTAAAGCCACTGCCGGAACATTGACTGTGAATACCATTGCTGCAGCGAGAACCAATGATAAAAACTTCTTTTTCATCTTCTTCCTCTCTTTCATAAAACTATAGATTTTCATTTAATCTAATCAGTTTCAGAGTAATAAAATAACTCTTACTTACAAAGCAAGAGTCGGTATTCAGTCTTACATATAATCAATATTTGCTTTGATTCATGCCTTCTTCGGAAGCTGTTTACCAAACTCTTTCCCAGCAGGTTTCCTGACTCTGGCATCATCTCCATTCCGCGCCTTCTCAGGCTTTCGCCCAATGACATATTGCGGATGAATCCTCCATCACAGTGACCGGATCGTTCGGGATTTTCACCCGATTCCCTATTACCCTCAAACAAGGCACTGGTTAGATTAAATATTATTTTAACAGAATTATTATATGCCTTTTCAATACAGCAGTCAAGCCACTTTCCTGTGTATACATACCCGATTATCACAAAAATTTCAGGAACAAAAAACGCAGCGGCCGGTAAAGCTGCTGCGCCTGATGCTGTATAATCTGTTTAGTCCGTATAGTTGTCGAAGTATCCCTGAATGTAGATAAACGGTGTTCCTTTGTCTCCTGAACCGCTGGTCAGGTCACACAGTGAACCCAGAAGATCTGTAAGTCTTCTAGGTGTAGTCCCCTCAGTCGCCATCTGGCCTACAAGGTTGTCATCCTTCTCGCGGATGGCATCCTTAATCGCCGCCTTCAGTTCATCACCGCGGAGCTCTGCAAAATCATTATCGGCAAGATACTTAAGCTTAAGCTCGTTGGGCTGTCCTATCAGGCCTGATGTAAATCCAGGTGAAACTACAGGGTCTGCAAGCTCCCAGATTTTGCCCACAGGGTCCTTGAATGCGCCGTCGCCGTAAACCATAACTTCAACAGTCTTGCCGGTTTTTTCCTTAATGTCTGCCTGAACTCCCTCAACGAATTCCTGGCAATTGATAGGGAACAGCTTGATTGTATCTTCTGTAGCTTTGTTGGAGCCCAGAATGCCGTAGTCAGGGTTGTAGCCTGAGCCGTTTACAGGAGCTGTCAGAAGCTCGTCCATACCCAGGACAACTTTGCCGCCTGCCTCTTTGATAAGTCTCTTGGTTCTCTTTCTCGTATGAATGTCAGCGCAGATAACCTTGTCTGTGTAATCTACAATTTTACGAGGATTGTTTGCAAAGATAATCTGGGCCTCTGCACCCTCCTCCTCGATAATTCCTTTATAGTAATTCACATAGTCGATGTCAGTGAAGGTGTGCTTTGACTTTCCGAAGATTCCCTCGAACTCTTCCTGTGTCAGAACATCCTTATAAGGGTCAACGCCCTTTTCATCCAGAAGGTCAATATCCAGCAGGTGATTTCCCACCTCGTCGCTAGGATAGCTTAACATAAGCACGACCTTCCTGCAGCCTTTGGCAATGCCGCGAAGGCAGATAGCGAATCTGTTTCTGCTCAGTATAGGAAAAACCACTCCTACAGTTTCCCCTCCCAGTTTGTTTCTTACGTCTTCGGCAAGCTGTTCAGTAGTCGCATAGTTCTTCTGTGCACGTGCCAGGATGGATTCTGTAACTGCCAGCACATCCTTGCTGCCGATTTCAAAGTCTCCTGCCTCAAGGCATCCCATGAGGGTATCAACTACAATCTTTCTTAAATCATCGCCTTCTTTAATAATCGGTCCGCGAAGCCCGCGGGAGACGGTTCCTATTCTTCTTTCCATGTATATCTCCTTTTAAAAAGTGAAATAATTTACTTTTCCTGTAACTATATAATTATACCCTATTCCATGTCCTCAATCAAGTACATAAATCCCTATTTTTCAAGGAGTCCTCCTGCCAGAACGAAATAAGAAGGAGCTTTGCCCTCCTCAATCCATTCCAGTTCTATTCCCAGAAGGTCATGGACAGTCTTGCCCACGTTTCCTCCAAGGGCCTCTATGGAATATCGCATTTTGTCCGGATATCTGCAGGGCTTTCCCGACGGGCGGGTGCAGCCGTCTTTTCCGCACGTGCTGCAGCTTCCGGCAGACAGGGATACGGAGCCCGGATATGCCTTTTCCATTTCAAAAAGTTCTTCGGCAAGATTCCTTTTGACCTCCGCCATAATCTCCATGCATCTATTCTCTGTTTCGGTGCCGTCAAAATTTATCTTGTATCCCAGCAGATTCAGACTGCTGTAAGCTCTCCAGTATTCTTCAGGGTCAAAATCATGTCCCGGGCACGACCAGACCTTGTCATAGTTTGGACACTGCCTGCAGTACTCAAGGAATTCTGCCACATTTACATATCCTTTTATATATTCTTCTACAGATACTTTTTTTTGAAATCTTTTCAGAGTGTACACAGCGCCACCTCTTTCTTTTTTCTTTTCCTGTAATTAGTATACCATAGCGGATGAATTTATGATACAATAATCGTATATACCAGATTAAACCCGGGAGGATAAATATGGCTTTTGGCTTTTTCAGAAAAACAGAAACAGCGGATTTAATTTTACATAACGGACATGTATTTACTCAGAACCCGGAGCTGCCGTGGGCTTCCGCCGTTGCCTGCAAGGGTGAGGAAATCCTGGCCGTAGGCAATTTTGACGATATGGAGGACATCACCGGTAAAGATACCTACCTTATAGATTTAGATGGAAAATACGTTTTCCCGGGATTTATCGATATTCACAGAAGTCCCGTTCTCAAGGCCTTTGAGGGACGTTATGCCGACTTATCGGAGTGTTCCAGTGCCGATGATGTGGCCGATGCCGTAAGAGACTGGGCCGAGGAAAACCCGGACAGCGAAATAGTCTTCGGCTATGGATACCGCGATGACCTGAAGCCGGAAGATTTTAGGGACGAGAGTGATGATGACAGCAAAGATAACGATGATGAGGAAGGTGCCGGATGCTCTGTCTCCGCAGCAGTTCTGGATCAGGCATGCAGCGACAGGCCGGTTCTTTTGCTATGTGCCAACTGCATAGACTGCTGGACAAACAGCGCTGCTGACAGAATTATCATAGATACTGCTGAGGAGGAATTTGTTAATACTATTACTGTAGGCTACGTGCTTAACCTTCTTATACCATTTGATTTCGATTCTGTTGAGGAAAGCGTACGGGCCGAAATTGCTGATTTGTCCGACAAAGGTTTCACATCAGTACTAAATCTGCAGTCCCCGGATTATTTTGAAAGCCTTTATCAGGATTCTATAATAGGTTTATATAACGAAGGTCAGCTGCGTCAGAGGTTCTTCGGTTCTTATTTTATGAACAGACCGCTTCTTCCTCAGGGACTGGTTCACCGTCTCATGGCAAGGCGTACCAACTGCCTGGAGCTGGGCGGCATGATTCACGCAGAAATGCTCAATCTCTATCTGGATAATACTGCCGCTCCGGTTCCTTTCAGTCAGGAGGCTCTTGATAAGATCCTTGAAGAAGTATGTGATAAGGGATTTGGCATTTTCCTTGAAGCTATCGAAAAAGAGGACCTTATAATGGCATATAACGCTCTGGAGCATGTGCGCAGCAAAGGCTACAAGAATGTCTTTGTAATTGCTTCCGACTGTGAAGCTTCATCCGAAGACACTGCCGATCTTATTTACTGGGAAAGTGCTTTCAAGACCTGGGGTACCAACGTATTTTCTCCGGGCAGCCTGACAGGCAGCGTTTCATCAGTGGAGGAAGCAATAGACCACTTGACGATAGATGCCGCTTCTGTAGTGGGTATGTCCGAAAAACTTGGCACCATAGAGCCCGGCAAGCTGGCCGATATGGCAGTATTTGACGAAAATCTTTTTGACCTTAGTCTTAACCTTCTTCCTAGGGTTCATACATCTATGACAGTCCTGGCAGGTGAGGTGGTCTATGATGCCGAGGCCGAAAACGATATGGAATTGTATAATTTAATGGCATCACAGCAATTATAAATTCAGGAGGATTTTATTGATGAAAAAATTTTTAAGCTTGCTTTGCATTCTGGCACTGGTATTTGCTATGGCAGGATGTTCTGCAGAACCCGAAGTGGAGGAGACGCCCATTGTAAACCCTGTAAACCTGAGTTTCTCTCTTCTCGATGGTGAGGACGATCTTGAACTGGAAGATTTTGAGGCAATTGAAGACGATCCGTTTATAGCGGAAGAAGGCTCTTCTGTTCTGGAGGCTACTCAGCTCTACTGTATGTCTCACGATATTTCAATTTCCGTTGACACCTCAAAAGGCTATGTTACCGAGATTGCCGGCCTGACGGAAGGTGATTATTCAGAGCAGACAGGCTGGGTTTTCACCGTAAACGGAGAGATGGGAATGCTTACCGCAGAAGAGCAGATAGTGGAAGAGGGCGACAAAATTGCCTGGGAGTTTATTGACTTTTCAGCAATTGCATGGTAAAATATCCACAATAGTTTATAAAAACATCACTCATCCTTCACTTTTGCCTGTTATTATAAAGGTGTTCTGAGGGGATGAGGAACAAATAGCAAACTTTCCTTCTTTTATTGAATACACACACACTTTCAGGAAAAAAGCTTCTCTTGCGAGAAGCTTTTTTCCGTTTTTGCATCATACATCACATATGAATAATCCGGTCACTGACATGCTCCACCATAGGAATATCATGTGATATAAGCAGCATGGTCAGGTTCCTTTCATCACGAAGTTTTTTTAGCAGGTGTACTATCTGTGACTGAACCGGCACATCTAGAGATGAAACAGGTTCATCTGCAATTATGAAGTCCGGATTCGTTATTAGTGCTCTGGCAATGGCTGCCCGCTGCCTCTGTCCGCCCGACACATCGTAAGGGTATCTTTCCAGCAGTTCCTTTTCAAGGCCGCAGGCTTCTGCTGCTTCCTGTGCCATGACACGCAGTTCTTTTTTTCCCATTCTACGTCTTTCCCTGCGTGCCTCTATGTCTGCAGGCTCTGCGATTATCTCCCAAAGCTTCATTCTCGGATTAAATGCAGAAGCAGAATCCTGGAATATCATCTGCATTTTCAGTCCCTCCGCCGTGACTATTCGTCCTCCATCGGGCTCATAAATGTCCATTATGCACCTTGCCAGGGTGGATTTGCCGCTGCCCGA
>JALFXR010000055.1 GCA_022787405.1 Bacillota bacterium | reverse complement strand
CAGAGACAGGTGTGGAAGTTGACTGTGCTATAGGCGGCAAGGAGGCTGTTAGAATGGCCTCAGCTGCAGCTGAAATACATGAAGAATACCATATTATTATTTTAGATTGGAAAATGATGGATATGGATGGAGTGGAGGCTGCCAGAAGGATCCGGGAAAAGGTGGGAGATATGGTCCCGATTATGGTGCTGACTTCCTATGATTTTGAGAATATTGAGGATAAAGCACGGGAGGCGGGCATTACCGCATTTTTAAGCAAGCCTTTCTTCGTTTCCAGCTTCCGCAATGCAGTAGAGAAAAGCTGTATACTGTCAGAGGAACACGATATTATGGAGTCGCCTGATGAGAGAATGGAGTTTGCAGGTATGCGTATTCTGGCTGCTGAGGATAATGAGCCAAATGCTGAAATCCTGACGGAACTTCTTAAGACTGAGGGAATTGAGTGTGAAATTGCCGAGAACGGCAAAGAAGCTGTGGAGCTTTTTAATGCCTCTAAGCCTGGATACTATGATATGATTTTTATGGACATAGCCATGCCGGTGATGGACGGCTATGAGGCTACAGGTTTTATTCGCAGCAGTCTGCATCCTGATGGTGCGACAATACCGATAGTGGCAATGACTGCCTATGTGTTTGAGGAGGATGTAAGAAGGTCTCTCGAAGCAGGTATGGATGCACATACTGCAAAGCCTATTGATATGGAGAATGTAAAGGACCTCATACGTCAGCTTCGGAGAAAATAATAAAAAAGAACTGGAAACCTGATTCGGTGATACCGGGCCGGGTTTTCTATTTTCTTGACATTTTACTCCATTTCGAGGTAAAATATAAGATACGCATTAACACAGAAAAGAGGAAATAATATATGGATAGAATTGATGGCAGGAAGCATTTTGAACTGCGCCCTGTAAATATAACCAACGATTATTTAATAAGTCCCCATGGCTCGGTGCTTATCGAGGTGGGCAACACCAAGGTGATATGTACTGCATGTGTCGAGGAGACAACGGCACGCCATCTTGCAGGTACAGGCCGCGGCTGGGTGACAGCAGAGTATTCCATGCTTCCGGGTTCCACTGCAACCAGGAAAAAGAGAGACAGAGGCGGCAAAACTGATGGCCGCAGCGTTGAGATACAGAGACTAATCGGACGTTCCCTGCGCTCAGTAGTCGATATGGAGAAGCTGGGAGAACGTACTATATGGATTGACTGTGACGTGATTCAGGCTGACGGCGGAACCAGAACAGCTTCTATAACAGGAGCATTCGTGGCTATGGTTGAGGCTATGAAGAAACTGAAGGAAGATGGGCTGATTGATGAAATTCCTGTGACAGGATATGTTGCGGCAGTAAGTGTTGGTATTGTAGATGAACAGCCGCTGCTTGACCTTTGTTATGACGAGGATTCCAGAGCAATGGTGGATATGAATGTAATAATGACTGACAAGGGAGAGTATGTGGAGATACAGGGAACAGGCGAAGACAGACCGTTTAAGCCGGATGAGTTAAACGAACTTCTGGCACTGGCAGCAGGAGGCTGCAGGAAGCTCCACGAAATACAGAAGGAGATTATCAATGGATAATATAATAGTCGCTGCTTCACGCAACAGACATAAGATAGAAGAGATAGAAGCTATCACAAAAAAGTTCGGTATGCGGATAATATCCAGAGACGAGGCGGGAATTCCTCCTGTAGAAATTGAGGAGGATGGGCAGACCTTTGAGGAAAACTCCTTTAAAAAGGCCAGCGAGATAATGAAGCTATGCGGACAGATTACTTTAGCTGACGATTCCGGCCTTATGGTGGATTACCTGAACGGGGCCCCGGGTGTGTACTCTGCCAGATTTGCCGGAGAGGACGGCAATGATGCAAAAAACAACGAAAAACTGCTTAAGCTCATGGAAGGAGTACCGGCCGATAAGAGGACGGCAAAGTTTGTTTCTGTTATTACCATGGTTTATCCTGACGGAACTGTTCTCACAGCAAGAGGAGAATGCCCGGGCACAATTTTGACAGCACCTGCCGGTGATGGTGGTTTCGGATACGACCCGCTTTTCGTGCCTGAAGGATATGAAAAGACTTTTGCTCAGCTTACAGCGGATGAAAAAAATGCTATCAGCCACAGGGCTGTTGCTCTGGTTGAACTTGAAAGGCTTCTCAGCGAAAGAGAGCAGTAAAATACCGGGAGGGAAAGGAAGCTTGATGAAGAAAGAAAGAATAAAGAAGATGATAGTGCTGGGAATAGCTCAGTTTCAGGACCCGTATTACCAGGGAGTGGCGGCGCAGCTGGCATTTTTCCTGTTTCTTTCCATATTGCCTACCATAATTCTGCTGTCTCAGCTTATGGGCCTTTTTTCTCTTTCTTTGGACAGTATTCAGGAATGGGCTAATATCAATGTCACGGGAGAGGGCATGGGAGCTCTGGATGAAATGTTGACATACAGACCTTCGGGAGCCAACAGCGTGTTTCTGGCGGCCACAGCTCTCTGGGCTGCATCCAGAGTTCAGTTTGCACTTATACGTGTAACCAACTACACTATTACAGACGGAAAAAGCACAGGTGAAGGTTATGTAAAGGACAGGCTCAGGGCTATAAAGACCATTATAATTACTCTCTTTACTATCGTATTTTCACTGGTGGTGCTGGTTTACGGCCCAGTTATTCTTAAGCTGGTATTCGGGATGGTTGCAGGAGGAGAGATAGCTGATGCGGCATGGCTGACTTTGAGATGGCCTCTGTCGGCAGCTTTGTACTTCTTTATGATTTCGTATAATTATTACGTTCTGCCTTCAAAGAAAGTTCCTTTCAAGGATATCCTTCCGGGAAGCATATTCTCGTCTCTGGGATTCTTGATTGTAACCTTCGTTTATAATATTTACTCGTCTAAGAGCATCAACTACAATATACTTTACGGTTCATTTTCCAACATTGTCGCTCTGCTCATGTGGTTCTGGTTTCTGTCATGGGTAATATGTCTGGGGATAACATTGAACAGAGTGTGGTGGGCAACGAGACCCGTAAATCAGAAGCCTATTGCGGCAGAGGCCATGGCCAGAAGAAAACCTCTCAACATTTTATAGCAGATCAATGCAGAATAATACATGACAAAGGGGGAAATTAAATGTCAAAAAATGCGCTTATTATTATTAACCCGTGTTCGGGAACCAAAAGGGCCAACAAGTATCTTACAGATATTGTAGACATTTTTACAACGGCAGACTATGTCTGCACAGTTCTGACAACGACCAAAAGAGGAGACGGAACTATATATGCCAGAGAATATGCACACAAGGTAGATCTCATCACTGCTATAGGAGGAGACGGGACCTTCAATGAGGTGGTTTCGGGTGTAATTGAGAGCGGCAGAAGAGTGCCCATAGGATATATACCTGCGGGAAGCACCAACGATTTCGCAAGCAGCCTCAACATTCCTAAAAATATCCTGTCGGCAGCCAGAGATATAGTCAACGGGGAGCCGGTGTCCTTCGATGTGGGAAGCTTCAACGGCAGAAACTTTTCTTATGTCGCATCTTTCGGAGCTTTCACGAAAGCGTCTTATGCAACTCCTCAGAATGTAAAAAATGCGCTGGGTCATCTGGCATACATTCTTGAAGGAATAAACAGCATAGCGTCAATACGCAAGGAGCATATGATAATAGAAGCAGACGGTCAGGTTTACGAGGACGACTATATTTTCGGCGCAGTGAGCAATTCTACATCTCTGGCGGGAATTCTGACTCTTAACCCTAAACTGGTGGATATGAGCGACGGCAGATTTGAACTGCTGCTGGTAAAGGCACCTAAAGATCTTATTGATCTGGCTGAGATCGTGTATATGCTCAATTCACAGAATTACGAGTCAAACAAGCTGATTTTTATCAACGGCAGTGAATTTAAGATACATGCAGACAGGAATACATCATGGTCCCTTGATGGTGAATATCAGGAAGGCTGTGAGGAAATAGAAATAAAAAATCTTCATCACGCCATTGAGCTGATGATGGCCGGACACAGAAACAAAGGAGGAAGAAAACATGAATAACTTTCTCATTCTGGCGTTTCTCTTTTTCATCGGCTGCTTCCTGGGCTGGGGTCTTGAAGTGATTTACAGGCGTTTCAGCCCTGCCAATGTAAGCCGACGCTGGATAAATCCGGGCTTCCTGGTAGGCCCATATCTGCCTCTTTACGGCTTCGGGCTGTGCGCGCTGTATCTGCTTGCTAATCTGGAAAACACATCGCTCATCAGTGAGGTTACGGCAGGCAGCAAAATACTGCTTTTCATAGTGATGTCTCTGGTAATGACATTGTTTGAGTACATAGCAGGCGTTATTTTCATAAAAGGAATGAAAGTAAAGCTCTGGGATTACAGCAATGAAAAGTTCAACTTTCAGGGTATAATCTGCCTGAAGTTCTCAATTTACTGGGCACTTCTGGGTGCGGTCTATTACTTCCTGATTCATCCGCACATTCTGCATGCACTGCAGTGGTTCAGCAACAATCTGGCATTTTCATTCGTGGTAGGGCTGTTTTTCGGTGTGTTTGCAGTGGATGTTGTTTAC
>JALFXR010000036.1 GCA_022787405.1 Bacillota bacterium | reverse complement strand
GCTGCGATGACTACAGCAATAAGGATATCTCTAATCCAGCTTAAAATGTTTTTCATTTAATATTACTCCTTTTAATTTTTTCCAAAAATTCTTTTATTTATACTTTCGAAGTTTTCAGGCAGCCCCGCTTCAATAGTTCTGCCCTGCAGATAGGAAAGCACCTCGGAATCCCCGCAATCAGCAAACTCAAGTCTGCGTGCGTGGAGAAGCTGAGTGCTCAGCCCCAGCTTTGATGATGCCCACCTGTTAGCCCCGGCATTGCCGTATTTAACATCTCCCAGCAGAGGGAAACCCGCGCTGGCTAGGTGTGCCCTTATCTGATGTGTTCTGCCTGTAATAATCTTTACCTCCGTCAGGGTGAACCAGCGTCCGTCCAGCCTGCCGTATTCCAGAGGCAGGGCAATGGTTTCCATAATCTTGCCGCCCTCTTCCTCCCCTGTAAGCACGCTGGTGACATTGAGTCTCTCATCCTTGGTCATCCTGTCGCAAAGTTCAAGAGCTTTCTCCAGTCTGCCGCAGACAACTGTCAGGTAATACTTATTTATGCAGTTTCTTTCACGTATAAAACGATTGAGTTCCTTCAGCGCTTCGGCATTTTTGCCGAAGAGCACCAGACCGGTGGTGTTGCGGTCCAGCCTGTTAACCGGAGCAGGTGAAAAGGTTCTGTCCATACGAGGATTATATTCACCCTTTTCCACCAGGTAGTCCAGCACCTGGTTTGCCAGATGATTCTTTTTTTCTGTGCGGTCACCGTGGGTAAGAAGTCCGAAGGGCTTCTCAGCGGCAAGAATGTTTTCATCCTCATAGGCGATAACAAACTGCTTCTTTGCCCTGACCTGTCTCGGCGGCTTCTGAAGAGCCTGCGCATCCTCCTGACTGATATACAGGGTCAGCTCGTCGCCTGCACTGAGCATTGCCTCTGCTGATGCACGCTTGCCGTTCACCTTCACATCCTTGCGTATCATCTTGTAAATATAGCTCAGCGGAGCCTTGTCAAAATATTTTTTCAAAAATCGGTCCAGCCTCTGGCCCCCCTGATTTTCGGTTATTATCAGCTTTATCATGATTTTCCTTCTTTATGCTAACGAAACTTACCAAAATATTATACACCAAAACAGCTTGTGAAAAAAGTCTAAATCTGCTAAAATGTAAATGTATTGTTATGGGACAGGCTTTATGGGCCTGATAAGAGATTTGGACGAGGGTAATTCGGAGGAAAAAATGAAGAAATTCAAGGATTTTATTTACGATAAAAATGACATAATTATTGCCGTACTTATCCTGGCGGTAGCTGCACTGGTTATTTTATGGAGACTCAATATCATTCTTGAGTATCCTAAACAGCTTCTGGGAACTGATGACACAAGCGTAGAAACACCTGTGGATGACGGAAACGAAGCCGATGGCAGCGGTGATAATACGGATGACGACGGCAGCAATACCGGTGACGGCGGAGACGGCTCTGATTCTCAGGACGGTACCGGAGACAACACAGACAATAACGACAATCAGGATGCTCCTCTGTGGCAGGGCGGTGTCCTCACAAAGGATGTAGAAGTCGAAGTCACCGGAAACAGTGCTTCAGCGGCTATTCAGTGCCTCATTGACAAGGGACTGTTTGACGACTACGACGAATACAAGAAAATCTGCGACGACAACGGAATGGACCACGAGAAGGTAAAGGCCGGAACCTTCACCTTCCAGAAGGGCTCCACCAAAAAAGAAATAGCAAAGAAAATGAACTGGGGCTAAAGGCCTCAGTCCATAAACGGCTTGACAGTTGCTGACTATATCACTCAAAAGTTATTTTAAAAGCTCGATTACCCTCTGTAACCGGGCTTTTTGATTGGCATCCATCATGGGCATCAGTCTTCTGACAATGGCAATCTGCTGCTGCGGACTTATATTGTTAGCCTCAAGCTGCTCCTTCATTCTCAGAATATCTTTTGCCAGTTCGGCATCGCTTTTTCTTTCCAGCTTTTTTACAGTTCCGGCATCTACACCTTTTCTGCCTGAAAGCCCCAGCTGCGCGGCAATCTCTGCCGCCATCTTCTCATTTAAATCCATATATCATTTACCTCCTGACTGCTTTCTCCTACAATCTATGCACCCTGCCGCCATGAGTTTCATAATATATTTATGAACAGGAGGTATACATAATGGCAAAGAATTCAGACTCAATCGGCCTGATTATAGCAGTTGTTGTTGTGGCAGGCGTGCTGGGAGGCGGCAAAGGACCTCATGGCGCTTCAGCCCCGGGAAAGCTTGAGCCCTTAGGACTCATAAGCGATTTCCATCGCATGGTAGGTTTTATGGAAAGACTGGACAGCATGGGGCAGATAGCTCTCAACCCTCCCAAACTTCCCGAGCCCTCTCAGCTGATAAACACCGATGCCCTCCCTGACCTGGACGGAATCATAAACGTTATGGGACCTCTCCTTGGCAGCCTTTCCGTAAAAAATAAAGAATAAAAGCAAAAATGATATCTTTTCAGACAGGCGGCTTTGTTGTATACTTGTAGTAGTTTCAATACTCTGCAGTATGCAGAAAATCAGGAGGTAATATTGTGGCACTGGTAACTACCAAAGAAATGTTCGCCAAGGCGCTTAAGTCAGACTATGCCATCGGCGCTTTTAATGTTAATAATATGGAAATAATTCAGGGTATCGTAGAAGCAGCTAAAATTGAAAAGTCACCGCTGATTCTGCAGGTGTCCGCAGGCGCCCGTAAATACGCCAAGCCTGCGTATCTTTTAAAGCTTGTTGAAGCTGCCATTCTGGACACCGGTCTTGATATCGCCCTTCATCTCGACCATGGTGAAGACTTTGACATCTGCAAAAAATGTGTAGACGACGGATTCACCTCCGTCATGATAGACGGCTCCAAGCATCCTTTTGAAGAAAACATCCGCATAACTAAAGAAGTTGTGGACTATGCTCATGCTCATGGTGTAGTGGTTGAAGCAGAACTGGGCAAGCTGGCGGGTGTTGAAGATAACGTCAAGGTTGACGCACGTTCGGCAACCTTCACAGACCCGGATGAAGCAGCAGAATTCGTAGAAAGAACAGGGGTTGATTCTCTTGCCATCGCCATAGGCACAAGCCACGGTGCTTACAAGTTCAA
>JALFXR010000031.1 GCA_022787405.1 Bacillota bacterium | reverse complement strand
GTGTGCTATTCATGGAGCAAATCTCTTTCCATGCCGGGAGAGAGAATAGGGTACATAATGGTTTCACCTAGAGCCGCCCGCCGCCGTAAGATTTTTGCAGCAATATGCGGAAGCGGCAGAAGCCTTGGCTTTGTATGTGCTCCGGCTCTTATGCAGTATGTGGTGGCCATGAATCAGGGAGTAACCTCAGACCTGGAGGAGTATGCTAAGAACAGACAGCTGATTTACGAGATAGTAACGGGATGCGGCTTTGAGGCTGTAAGACCTGACGGCGCCTTTTATCTCTTTGTGAAATCACCTTCCGGAGATGGCAATGAACTTTCGGAGAGAGCTAAAAAATATGAACTGCTGCTGGTACCTTCCGACAGCTTCGGCATAGAGGGATATGTGAGAATATCCTATTGTGTCTCAAGGCAGCAGATAGAAAAATCGGCAGAAGCATTCAGAGCACTGGCAGCTGATTACGGTCTGATATAAAGCGGAGGGAAGACGTATATAATGAAGGATTTAAAGGATTTAAGAAAAGAGATTACCGAAGTAGACAATAAAATGGCAGAGCTGTTTGTCCGTCGTATGGAGCTGGTTCACGATGTAGCCCTGTATAAAATGGAAAACGGCCTTCCCGTTCTGGATCCGGGCAGAGAGACCGAGGTTCTTGAAAACGGCGCGGCAAGAGTAGAGAATAAGGCTCTGCGTTCATACTATATAAATTTCCTTAAGGAGGTAATGGCTGAATCAAGAAGATACCAGACTTCGATGATGGAAGGACTGAAGGTGGCGTATTGCGGTACTGAGGGAGCTTTTGCCCATATCGCCTCATGCCATCTCTTCCCTACAGCAGAAAAAGTAGCTTTCTCAAGCTTCAAAAAAGCTTATGATGCTGTAGAGTCAGGCATTTGCGACTGTGCCCTGCTTCCTGTGGAAAACAGCTTTGCCGGCGACGTGGATCAGGTAAACGACCTGATGTTTTCGGGCAATCTTCATGTAAACGGAATGTATGAACTTCCCGTTACTCATGATCTTCTGGGCATTCCGGGAGCCGCTATAGACGATATTAAGACTGTGGTGAGTCATCCGCAGGCCCTGTCCCAGTGTTCCACCTTTATAAAGGAAAGGGGACTTATTGAAAAAGAATATTCCAACACTGCCCTTGCGGCAGAATATGTTAAAAAAACAGGTGACAAAACAGTTGCAGCTATAGGAAGCGCGGAGTCGGCCAAACTTTTCGGCCTTTCTGTGGTAGCCAGAAGTATAAATGACGACCGTGCTAACACAACAAGATTTGCGGTCTTCTCAAGAGTTGAGGGCCACTCGGAAAAGAGCGGCAGCGAACCGTATTTTTCTCTCGTGTTTACTGCGAGAAACGAAGCCGGTTCACTGGCAAATGCCCTGACTATCATAGGACGACACGGCTTCAACATCCGAACACTCAGGTCCAGACCTATGAAGGAACTGATGTGGCAGTATTATTTCTATGTAGAGGCAGCAGGTGATATTTACGGAGAGGAAGGCATCGCATGCATTGAGGAAATGAAGGAAAGCTGCGATAAAATCAAAATCGTTGGCTCCTTCAAGAACCTTCATGCACAGAAGGTTTACGAAGAGGAATAGGAGGATGGAATAATGATCATTCCTGTCGAACTGGGAAAAGACAGTTACGATATAATCATTGAAAGAGGAGCTCTTGGAAGAGCAGCTGAGATTTTTAACCTTGACAGAAAGGTTATGATAGTAACCGACAGTCAGGTGCCGGAGAAATATTACTTCAGTCTGGCCGCCGGATGCAAGGTTTCCGTGGCAGGTATATTTAAAGCAGGAGAAGCATCCAAGACACCTGAGAATTTCCTTAACATATGCAATAAGATGCTGAAAGAAGGCTTTTCAAGAAAGGATTGCGTAGTGGCTGTAGGCGGCGGAGTAGCCGGAGATATGGCCGGCTTTGCAGCTGCATGCTACATGAGAGGTATAGACTTTTACAACGTCCCCACCACACTTCTTTCCCAGGTGGATTCATCTGTAGGAGGCAAGACCGCTGTGGATCTTGACGGGGTGAAGAATATAATTGGAGCTTTTCATCAGCCGAAGGGTGTGATTATAGATCCGGATGTGCTTGAAACCTTAAACCCGAGACAGTTCGCCTGCGGAGCCGCAGAGATAATAAAGATAGCGGCATCTATGGACAGTGAGCTTTTTGAACGCATAGAGAGAGAAGGAGTTGCAGGAAACCCTCGTATAGAAGAGATAATAGCAGCTGCTGTGGCCTTAAAAGCCCACGTGGTTGAAGAAGACGAGAAGGAAAAGGGTCTGCGTAGAGTTCTCAATTTCGGTCATACTCTGGGGCACGGGATAGAAACCGTGACAGGACTCTATCACGGGGAATGCGTGGCTCTGGGCATGCTGCCTGTGTGCAGCCCGGCTGTAAGGGACAGGATAAAGAAGGTCCTGGAAAGGGAGAATCTTCCTGTGGACTTATCTAAAGGAGTTATTGAAGAAGCTCCTCTCCCGGATAAAGTCATTGAAGCGGCTATGCATGACAAGAAGGCAGAAGGCGGCAATATTGTGACAGTCCGTCTTGATGATATAGGAAGCTTTAGATTTGAGGCTGCATCACAGGAGAAGCTTATGAAGGATTATCTGGAGGTATTCGGATGAAAAACACATTTGGAAATGCCATTACCGTCACGTTGTTCGGCGAAAGCCACGGCCCTGCCATAGGCGCCGTGCTGGACGGACTGCCGGGAGGTATTAGAATAGACGAGGAATATATAGCTGCAAGACTGACTCAGCGCAGACCTTCAGGCAGGATATCGACTTCAAGAAGAGAACCTGACAGATATGAAATATTAAGCGGAGTGTTCAACGGTTATACCACGGGAACGCCCCTTTGCATTATTATAAGAAACGAAGATACGAGAAGTAAGGATTACGACAATGTAAGCCGTCTTGCCCGCCCGTCTCATGCTGACCTGACAGCTATGTACAGGTACGGCGGTTTCGAGGACTACAGAGGCGGAGGACATTTCTCCGGCAGAATCACGGCGGCCCTTGTGGCAGCAGGAGCTATAGTCATGAAGGCGCTGGAGGACAAGGAAATACTCATCGGAACCCATATCAGTACCTGTGGGGGGATCAGCGACAGAGACCTTTGTGCGGAGGCTGATTTAAGAGCTCTGGCTAATGCGGATTTCCCTGTACTGGACGAAAAGGCTGCCGATGAGATGGAAAAGAAAATTCTGGAAGCAGCCTCAGAGGGTGACAGCGTAGGCGGAGTTCTGGAGACTCTGGTTCTGGGCATGCCTCAGGGCGTGGGGGAACCATGGTTTGATACCGCAGAGGGAATGCTGGCCCATGCTGTTTTCTCAGTGCCTGCGGTAAAAGGCATTGAGTTCGGAGCAGGATTTGCCATAACTGAAATGAGAGGCTCACAGGCAAACGACTGCCTGAGAACCGACGGCAGCAAGATATATACTGAGACTAATAACAGCGGAGGCATTAACGGCGGCATCACCAACGGCATGCCTATAGTATTCCGAACGGCTATAAAACCTACACCGTCCATTTTTAAGGAACAGAAGACCGTGGATATCAAAAGCAGGCAAAATGCAGTCCTGAGCTTAAAGGGACGCCACGACCCGGCTATCGTTCACAGAGCGGGAGCTGTTATAAATGCTGTTACCGCACTTACACTGGCAGACCTGCTTGCAGTAAGATATGGAGCGGACTGGCTCAGAACAGGAGAATAAAAAATGAAATTTCTGGTTATAAACGGTCCTAATCTCAATATGCTGGGCATAAGAGAGCCGGACAAATACGGAAAGGAGAGCTACGATGCTCTCTTGGATAAAATAAGCGCGCATTGCAAAAACCATGGCCTTAAGGTTGAGTTTTACCAGTCCAACCATGAGGGGGCGCTGGTAGACCGGATCCAGCAGGCCTATTTTGAAGGCGTGGATGCTATAGTCATAAACCCCGGAGCGTATACACACACCAGTATTGCACTGCTGGATGCAGTGAAAGCTGTGGGAATACCAACAGCCGAGGTTCATATCTCCAAGGTGGAGGAAAGAGAGGACTTCAGGCAGGTCAGCTACATAAGGGCGGCCTGCTGCTTTACAGTCACCGGTCACGGCACCGATGGCTATCTGGAAGCAATAGATTTTCTTAGGGGGAAACTGAAGGACAGAGATGAAGGTTAGAATAAAAAAAGGAAGAGCCTGCGGGCAGGTGGAGGCACCGCCTTCAAAGAGCATGGCTCACAGACTTCTCATATGTGCAGGTCTGGCTGATGGTATTTCGGAGATTGAAGGAATTGCGGACTCTCAGGATGTGCTTGCAACTATAGATTGTCTGACGGCACTGGGTGCCCGTCTTGAAAGAGTGCCGGCCGAAGATGGCAGTGCTGAAGGGCACATCAGGATAGAAGGGGCAGATGTAAGACACAGAGATTACTCGGTGAAGCTTCAGTGCAGGGAAAGCGGCAGCACACTGAGGTTTTTTGTACCGCTGTGCCTCGCCGGTGAGGCGGAAGCACAGCTATGCGGAAGCAAAAGGCTTATGGAGAGACCCATGGAGGTCTACGAGGATATATGCAGAGAGCGGGGGCTTCTGTTCTGCCGCTCAGAGGAGGGGCTTCAGGTGAGGGGTCCTCTCAAGGCCGGTGTATTTAAGGTTGCCGGCAACATTTCAAGTCAGTTTATAAGCGGGCTTCTGTTCGCCATGCCTTTGCTGGAGGGAGAAAGCAGGCTGGAAATCATACCCCCTGTGGAGAGCAGATCATATATAGATATGACTCTTTACGCCCTCAAAACCTTCGGCATCAGATGGGACAGGCCCGATGAAAATACAATTGCGATCCAGGGTGGTCAGCGATACTGCCCCCAGAGGGCGAAAGCAGAAGGAGACTATTCAAACGCAGCCTTTTTTCAGGCGCTGGATATGCTTGGCGGAAATGTACATGTAGGTAATCTTGATGCCAACAGTCTCCAGGGCGACAGAGTATGTGTGGAAATGCTTAGGCAGTTAAAGTCCGGCAGACCTGAGCTTGATATTTCAGACTGTCCCGACCTGGGGCCGATTCTCTTTGCAGCGGCTGCAGCTGACGGAAGAGGAGCAGTATTCACAGGCACGGAAAGGCTCAAGATCAAGGAAAGCGACCGGGGCCGGGTAATGGCTCAGGTTCTTGATAAGTTTGGTGTAGAGGTAATTATGGAAGAAAACCGCATAGCGATCGGCGGGGGAGGTCTTAAAACTCCCGAGGAGACCCTTTACGGCTTCAACGATCACAGAATTGTCATGGCGGAGGCAGTGCTTCTGAGCCTGACAGGAGGAATAATAGAAGGTGCCGAAGCGGTTTCAAAAAGTTTTCCGGACTTTTTTGAGAAGCTTCGCAGCCTGGGAATTGAGGTAGCAGAAATTGAAGATTAATGAAGAAACCAACATTTTAATCGTCGGCCTTGGAATTATCGGCGGCAGCTATGCCAAAGGACTGACGAAGAAAGGTCTTAAAGTTCGTGCACTGGACACAGACAAAGAGACTATCGAATACGCTCTCGAAAACAATATCATATGCGAAGGCTCCACGGAGATTGACGAGAAACTCATAGGTGAGGCCGATGTGGTTATTTTCGCCCTTTATCCGCATATTTTCAAGGAATGGATAAGAGACAATCAGCAGTACTTCAAAAGCGGGGCCATCATTACCGACGTAACCGGTGTAAAGAGCTGCGTAGTTGATGATGTTCAGAACATGCTGCGGGATGACTGCGAGTACATAGCTGCACACCCTATGGCTGGCTGTGAAAGACTGGGCATAAAGAACAGCAACGAGAAGATTTTCCATGCTGCCAACTATATCGTGGTTCCTACAGAAAAGAATACCGAAGAGGCCAAGGATGTGTGCAGGCAGATAGGCAAACTGCTGAGATTTGCAAGGATTTCAGAACTTCCGCCTAAGGAGCACGATGAAATGATAGGCTTCGTTTCACAACTGACACACTGCATCGCCATGTCCCTCATGACCTGCAACCATACAGAAAAGCTGGAAGATTTTACAGGAGACTCT
Source organism: Bacillota bacterium (assembly GCA_022787405.1). Classification (GTDB taxonomy): domain Bacteria; phylum Bacillota; class Clostridia; order Peptostreptococcales; family Anaerovoracaceae; genus SUG1106. The sequence goes on along the minus strand of JALFXR010000031.1, from coordinate 5,805 downwards.
TTCCGAGACCTGACCAGAATCGCCAGGATAGATGAGACTATGTGGAGTGAACTTTTCCTGCTTAACAAGGATGCTCTGCTGCATCAGATGAAGCTGTTCACCATGGAATTTTCCAAGCTGGAGAGGATGCTGATGGAGGCCGACAAGGAAGGTATCAAGGACATGATGAGACGCTCCACAGCGAGAAGAAAATTATTTGATAAGGAGAAACTGGAGGACGAATAAATGAATATGGAATTCAAGAGGAAGCTGATAATTCCTAAAGAAATAAAGGAAATGTTTCCTGTTACAGAAGAAATGGCCGCGCTGAAAGCACAGCGCGATGAGGAGATAAAAGACATAATAGCGGGAAGGTCCAAGAAATTTCTGCTGATTATAGGACCTTGTTCGGCGGACAACGAGGATGCGGTTATAGACTATATACTGAGACTTAGAAAGGTTCAGGAAAAGGTAGCTGACAAGATATTTATCGTTCCTCGAATCTACACCAATAAGCCCCGCACCACAGGCAAGGGATACAAAGGACTTCTCCATCAGCCTGACCCTGGTATGAACGAGGATATGCTCAAGGGCATTATTGCCGTAAGAGAGACTCATATCAGAGCTGTCAAGGAGACAGGCTTCACCTGTGCCGACGAAATGCTCTACCCTGAAAACCACAGATATCTGTCAGATCTGCTTTCCTATGTGGCGGTAGGCGCCCGTTCCGTGGAGGACCAGCAGCATCGTCTGACTGCCAGCGGCCTTGATATTCCGGTGGGCATGAAGAACCCTACCAGCGGAGACTTCTCCGTAATGATGAATTCAATCACAGCTGCTCAGAGTTCACATACCTTCATATATCGTGGCTGGGAGGTTACCAGCAAGGGCAACACTTATGCCCATGCAATCCTTCGCGGCTACGTGAACAAGAGAGGACGTTCACTGCCGAACTATCACTATGAGGACCTTATCACAGTATGCGATATGTACCACCAGGAGGGCCTTGAGAACCCGGCTATAATAGTGGACACCAACCATGCAAACTCCGGAAAGAAGTATATGGAGCAGATCAGAATTTCCAAAGAGGTTATCCACTCAATGCGCTCCAATGCTGATATCGGAAACATGGTCAAAGGCCTGATGATAGAAAGCTATATCGAAGACGGCTGCCAGGCTATCGGCGAAGGAGTTTACGGCAAGTCCATAACCGACCCTTGTCTTGGCTGGGAAAAGAGTGAAAAACTTATCTGCGAGCTGGCAGAGCTGCTGTAAAACATAAATCCACTAAAAAACCACCGGTCAACCTGAAAGCCGGTGGTTTGCTGTTTCTATCTAAGATGTTTTTCAATGAGGTCAATAAATGTATTCACGTATTCATCCTTGGTGAAGATGGCACGGGCCGTGGTCTTGTTGCCGCCGCCTTTGCCGCCGTAAATCTGAGCATTTTCCTTTACCATCCTGCCGCAGTCTACACTGCCGTCTGATACGAGAAAGACGGTATAGCTTGGTTCATGCACCAGGAAAGCGATTTTCCTTATATGAGGGGATACTTCACGTGCCAGTACGTTTAAATCGTCTAATGACAATATGTGATAACGCCTGATGCTTTCGCCTTTTTCAAGGGCTGCAGCAATATCTGCAGTTTCACGGGCTATGACTTCCTTCTTGAGAAAGTGGAGCTGGTTTCTCGCTTCTTTGTTTTTTTCAATCTGGGCGTGGTACTTTGAAAGTACATCGTCGGTTCCTGCGCTGAGAGAGTTGGACAGGGCCGTGAGGGTGTCCAGCTCCTGCTGGTATTTGAGAAAAGCTCTTTTGCCGGCTTCGAAGTAAATGCGGAACATACCTTTGTTAGGTTCTACCTTGAATATTTTAATGAGACCAACCTGACCGGCCGCAGCGGGATGAGTGCCGCAGCATGCAACGCAGTCAGAAGGGTTTTCAACTGAGCCGACACATACAATTGTAATATCCTTTTCCAGAGCCAGAGCCTTGCGGAGAGGCAGGTTTTGGGCTTCTTTTTTTGTATCAAAGTGTCTGGTGATAACAGGCTGATTCTGCCAGATGGCCTCGTTGGCACATTCCTCCGCATGCTTGGCCATATCCCAGGTTATTGATGTGAACTCCGGTCTGGCTTCCAGGCTGATATCTATGGTCATGTACTGGTCACCCATGTGGAAGCCTCTGTTGACACCGCCGTATTCGCGGAAAAACATACCGCTCAGTATGTGTTCTCCGCAGTGACGCTGCATATTGTCGAAGCGGTGTTCCCAGTCCAGAATAAGATAGACTGCCGTTCCTGTTTCAAAATCAGCAGGTGATGCATCTACAATGTGGATGATATCATCTGCTGCCTCGTCCTCGTAAACGTCTGTCACCTTAAAACCTGCAATGGTGCCTCTGTCGCAGCTCTGCCCGCCGCCTGTAGGAAAGAAAATTGTTCTGTCCAGAGTCAATGCTACCTTGCCGTCATTTGTCTCTGACAGTGAGGTTATGACAGCCTCTGCTTCCTTCATATATACATCTTCTTTAAAAAGTCTTTTTGTCTTCATGATAATAAATCTCCTCTGGCATGAATATATCACAATTAAGGTAAGAAAGGCAAGCCCTGCTCATAAAATTTACAGAAGGAGGGGCGGAATGTGAGAAAAAAACTTTTCGTACAATGGACGACTGTGATGGCAGCCTTTGCACTGAGCTGCGGAATCTGCTGCTGGTTTTTCAGCGGCATAAGCATTTTTGAGCTTGGACTGGTGAACAGGCTGACAGAGGCGGTTGCCGGAAAGGAAAGACCGGTAATCGTCATTGACCCGGGACACGGAGGAATGGATGGCGGAGCATCAAGCCCGGAGGGGGTACAGGAAAAAGATATAAACCTTGCTATAGCTGAATCACTGGCAGAAGAGGCAGAAAAAGGGGGTGCACAGGTTATAATGACAAGGGACAGCGATGTGGGCCTTTATACCGATGACGGAAGGACCATAAGGCAGAAAAAAAGAGAGGATCTGCTGGCCAGAAAAAAGATAATAGAAGAAAGCGGTGCTGCGCTTGCTGTATCCATACATCTGAACAGCTTTCCACAGGATGCATCAGTATACGGAGCTCAGGTTTTTTATCCAAAGGAAAAGAAAGCACGAACAGATGTGCAGCCGTGCGAACAAAACAGCAGAGATTTTGCTGAAAGCGTTCAGAAATCCATTGAAATCAATATTGACGACGGAAGAACCAGGGAAGCCATGGCCAAGAACGATATACTTATTTTTGAGGATACGAAAGCCAAAATAATACTGGTTGAATGTGGCTTTTTATCTAATCCAAAAGAGTGCAGTTTACTCCAAACCCCTGAATATCAACGGCAATTGTCGAATGCGATATGGCAGGGAATCAATGAAATTTTATGCCTTGAAAAGCCGGAAAAAATACAAGTTATTGACAGTACGAACAAAGCGCAATAACAGGACTTTTTTTGTCAAAAAAATCTGTGGATAACTACCTCTTGACAAACGGGCAACAACGTGATACACCTAGTGTTTTCAACATATTCAGCCATTAAAGTTATCCACAGGCAGTTGTTGATAGAATTGTATACAATTTTAGGACAAGTTGTGGATAACGGCTGAAAACATTGGAAAATTAAGGCCGATGAAGTGTTGAAAAATGTTTGATAATTTAAGAACAAAGGTTGACATAATTCGACAAAATGATACAATGTAAAAGAATTAAAAAATTTTTAATAAATCAAAAAAGAAAATAAGGGGGCACTTTAAAATGAACTACGGATATTACAACTATTATAACAGCCCTTTACTGAACTACACCAATGTTTTTGCAGTACTGGGAGTAGCCGCTGTCCTGGCAGTAATACTTGGCATTGTTCTTTTCTTTACTTTTCTGAAAAAGAACAACGAAGGAAAGTTCAGCGGAGTAAAGGGGAAAATTTATAACGCATTGACGTTCAATCGCTTTTATGCAGAAAATATAATAAAATTTCTCTATGTTATTGCGGCCTGCGTAATAACTGTTGTCGGTATTGTATATATTGTACTCGGAACATTTATTTCCGGTATATGTATCATTATGATAGGTAATGTGGTTCTCCGCGTCAGCGTAGAGCTTTTACTGATGTTTATCATTCTCTGCAGAAAAACAGTATCTGTGGACAGGAGACTTTCCAAAATAGAGGCATTCTATGGTGACCAGTACGGTGAAGACTGGGGAGACTGCAGCGGGGATTGCCAAGAAGATTGCCAGGGAGATTGCTCCGGATGTGCAGAGGCAAATGAATGCTGCGCAGAATGCGGAGAGACGGAAGCTGCAGAGCCGGAAACAGCAGAAGAAACAGAAAACTGATTTTCAGTCAAAAAAATAAGAATCCTCTGATACCGGTCCGGGACTGAACTGTATCAGAGGATTATTTTTGTGCGGTTATTCATCAGAATCGTCATCGTCTGCTGTGCGTTCGGAAATCATGTCTACAAATTCTTCGAAATCTTCAAATCCGCTGCTGATGAAATCATACAATACGGGATCTTTGAACTGGTACTTGGCCACAGGCAGCACAAGCCGGCCTACGGGTGCGCTGATGAGGTCTTTTTCAAGAAGGTTTATGTTGCTGCGCTCATATGCGCAAAGAACAATCTGTCCGTTGTCAAGAACATAATATATTCCCATTACGTCGTCGCTGAGACGATAGTTTTTTTTTGCTACATGGTCATTATGAGGATAAAAAATCATAAAAAGTCTGCCGGTGTCATGTTCCGTCACCATTGCAGACGAAACAAGATCTGTAGAGTCACAGGTGAACAGACGGCCAGGCTCCATGCTTATGCTGTCATCCGCATCATCAAAGATATCATCATCCAGAGGATCAAACACGGTGATGAATTCCGGTCTTGAGGTCATCATGGAAGCTTCCTGAGAGGAAACGCGGAAGCAAGAGATCCTTTCGTATTTTACAACCTTAAGCTTATCAAGGGTTACCTGAGTGACAGGTATAAAGTATTTGCCATCGTACTCTATAAGTGACTGGCAGAGATATGATCTGCGCGTGCTGAAGGTACCGAAGGTCTTGTCATCGTCGGTACTGTGGTAGTCTGTACATACACCGCTGGTTGCATCGTTGGCTTCGTCAATAGAGTTTGAAAGCAGGGTGGCTCCCTTATGTTCAGGGAAAATGTCCGTACGAACATAACCTCTGGTCAGAAATTTGGCTGCACCGAAGTCACGGCCGAAGCATCGCATCAGAAAATAGTTGATTACCTGATTAGGCGAATCCAGGGTCGGGCATTGCTTGCACATGAGGGTGTATTCCTCTTCGCTGTCAAGTTCAATACGCGGAGAGAAAAGAAATTCATATTCGTCGGTATTACCTGGCAGAGGCAGCTTCATTTTCACATTAAGCTCTGCGTATGACTGAACCATATAACGGGCCTCTTTTTCTGTGATACGCACCTTGCGTCCGCCAAGACCGCCCATCATTTTGTTTTCTATGGTTTTGATATCGTAATAGCGGTCACCATCGTCACTTTCCAGGACGCTGTCATAGGAATCGAATCCGAATTCTTCTGCATCCATATAAAAAAACTGGTGGAAGTGCTTAAGAAACGTGTTTTCCGGCAGATACCAGTGAATGTATATTCCCACCACACCCATGAGACGGGTATCGGTAATGTAGGCTGACACGAACTGACGGCTGCTGGTGAAGGCAGTTTCAGATAGTCCGCCTCTTAAAACCTGAAAGTTATATTTGTTCTCCATATGTAAAGTCTGTTTTTAATCCTTTCCAAAGTACTCCGGCCCATGCAGAAGATATGCACAGGCAATATA
>JALFXR010000256.1 GCA_022787405.1 Bacillota bacterium | reverse complement strand
CGCCTCATTAGCAAAGAAATCCTCGCAAAGCGAGGACTTCTCAGTTGTCTAGATTATTATTTGAATTGAACCGCCGAGTGCCGAACGGCATGCCCGGTGGTGTGAGAGGGGCTACATGTTAGCCCCTACTCGATTTTGTTTTATTTCGTGTATACCCTCGGCGGTCTTGCCGTAATGCGGGCTATAATGTCGTTTTTGTTGGTTCCTGCCAGGGTTGAGGCTTCGGCAATGGTCATGGAACCGTCATTTCCATCTCCGTAGATTACTGCTTCCATGCCTTCGCAGACATCAGGCACGTCGGTCACATCGGCCATGCATTGATCCATGCATATTACGCCTACCAGAGGAGCTTTGACACCGTTTACTATCACATAGCCTTTATCCCTCAGATTACGAGGGTAGCCATCGGCATAACCGAAAGGAAGAGTGGCAATTATGCTGTCTCTGTCCGCTTTCCAAAGGTAATCGTAGCTGACACCTTCTCCTTTTGGAACATGGTGAAGCTGAGAAATTGCGGTTTTAAAGGTCATTGCCTGTTTTACATCCAGATGACCTTTATGGTAGCCAACCATGCCGTAAATCAGTGCTCCCGGGCGGATCATATTCAGACGATATTCAGGAAAATCCACACATGCGATGCTGTCAGCAAGATGCTTATATCTGAAGCTGCAGCCGCGGCTTTCCAGCTCTGCGGTAAAGTCAGTGAACAGACGGAACTGTTCTTCGTTTTCGGCATCGCCTGTCAGAGCAAGGTGAGTGAAAATACCTTCAACCTCCACACCAGGCAGGTCGAATATGCGGCATACCTCATCTGCAAAGTCACCAGACGGGACCTTTCCTAAACGGTGGAAGCCTGTGTCCACCTTGATATGTACTTTAGCCCGCTTGCCTGCTTTTCCTGCAAGCTCATTTAAAAGCTCAGCCTGTTCAAAAGAGAATATGGTCTGAGTGATATCTTTATCCACAACATGGTGAAGAAGCCTGTCAGGTGTGTGACCCATGATAAAGACAGGCCACGACATGTTGGCGGCTTTAAGCTCCAGTGCTTCGGTAAGAGTTGCTACTGCCAGATATGCGGCACCTTCTTCGATGAGAGTAGGAGCTACAGCTGCGGCACCGTGCCCGTATCCGTTAGCCTTTATAACAGGCATGACAGCTGTTTCAGGGCCTGCCATCTCTCTTATCTGCTTCATGTTATATGCTATTCTGCCAAGATCAACTTCCACACGTGTGTCACGGAGCAATTCCTGATTTTTTTCCTCTGATGTTACCATGTCTTGCTTTCCTCCTCCAGAATTTTCAGAACTGCGGCTGTTTCGGTGAGTATTCCTGTGCGGATGCATTCCTCGTCAGGATTGAAGCAGTCGCTGTGTATCGCATATGCATGTTCCTCGCCGGGACGCCGTGCGCCTATGTTATAATAGATACCGCGGCTTGAGTGACAGAAATATGCGAAGTCGTCGGCCCCCAGACTTGGTTTTTTGTTGATGCTCACATGATCTTCTCCCAGGACAAGCTTTCCTGCATCCATAACCCACCCGAGAAGGGTGTCGTCGTTTTCCAGAGTTGGATAGCTGTCCGTGAATTCTACTTTGCAGGTAGCGCCGTATGCCTGAGCTGTAGCCATGCAGAGCGCCTCGATATGTTCCTTTACAGGTGCCATGTTGTGCATCTGCAGTGAGCGGATAATGCCGGAAAATCTGGCTTCGCCGGAGATTATGTTTTCCTTGGTGCCGCTTTCAAAGGTTCCAACGGTAATAAGGACGGCTTCTGCAGGGTCCGTTCTTCTTGTAATAACTGACTGAAGTCCGGTAACCATGGCACATGCAGGAAGCAGGGCATCAATTCCGTCTGTAGGATGAGCTCCGTGACATGACTTGCCTGTAACCGTTACAGTAAATTCTGTAGAAGCCGCATTCATAGGACCGGGGATTAACTCGATACTGCCTGCATCTATGTTGGTGTCCACATGAAGACCGATTACGCTGTCGATTTTTGGGTTTGACAGGCATCCTGCATCTATCATCTGCTTAGCTCCTCCTATAGTCTCCTCAGAAGGCTGGAAGAACAGTCTCACAGATCCAGGCAGTTTATCTTTCATCTGGCATAATACTTCTGCTGTGCCCAGAAGAACTGCCGTATGTATGTCATGCCCGCACGCATGCATTACACCCGGGTTTTGGGATTTAAATGGGATTTCAGCTTTTTCCGTGAGAGGAAGTGCATCCATATCGGCGCGGATTCCCACACCGTGCTCCCTATTGCTGCCATAGATGACTGCACTTATGCCATGACCTGCGATTCCTGACTGGTATTCGATACCGAGGGAATCAAGTTTTTCGCAGATGGCAGCCGCTGTTTTTTCCTCATACTCGGACAGTTCGGGATTCATGTGAAGCCTGCGTCTGAATGCCACAGCATCATCATACACTGCATCTGCAAGCTTCTTTATCTGGTTTATATCGTAATTCATAACATACCTCCGATGTTTTGATTCGTCTTTGTATAATATTCTTTGCAAATCTCGTGCCGACTGGCACAGAATTTGCTTAATATATTGACATGTTACATATATAATAACATAGGAGGACAAAAAAATCATGAGAATAATAGATATGCATTGTGATACGCTTATTGAAGGATGGAGAAAACCGGAGAGGAGTTTTTACGACGGAGATACATCAATCAACCTTAAACTTCTTAAGGAAAACGGCAGTCTGCTCCAGTTTTTTGCCATGTATCTTTCAAGAAACGAAATGAAAACCATGGATTCCTACGATATACTTAAAGGAATCTACGGCTATTATCAGACTCAGATGGAAAAATACAGTGACATCATCAAGCCGGTATACTCCGCTCAGGATGTTCTGGAAAACGAAAAGAAGGGTCTGCTTTCGTCGCTCCTTACAGTTGAAGACGGAGTATTTATCGATGGAAAAATCGAAAGAGTTCAGGAAGTATACGATATGGGAGTGCGCCTCATTACCCTCATGTGGAACTTTGAAAACTCAGTAGGCTTCCCGTGCAGCGACGACCCGGAAGCTCATCTCAAGGGGCTTAAGCCTTT
>JALFXR010000132.1 GCA_022787405.1 Bacillota bacterium | reverse complement strand
TACAATATTCCCTGCAGCACCTGAATGGCAGCCAATATAAGGCCTGCTGCCGTCAGCAGATTTATGAGCCTGTTAGTGCTGGTCTGATACAGCAGGTCCAGTTCAGATTCCAGAAGCTCCAGCAGATATTTCACCTTTTCTATTATAGGATCAATCTGCTGGCTTGTCAGGAGAACTCTTTCCATCTCACCGATTTCGGATATTTCCAGGTTTTCCACCTTGTTCAGTGTGGTAATCAGTTCTCCCCTGTATGCCTTGATTTTATGTATTTCCGCCCTCAGCTTACTGCTCTGGCCTACTGTATAATAGTCAGCCTGTCTTCTGAGAATTCTGTTGCAAATAGTCTTTATAACCATAACCAGTTCTGCAGAAAACAGCACTCCGTGATTAACCCCGGCAATATCGCTGTCCATTTCAAAGTAAGGATTCATATCCCCGTAGAAATTGTGATCGTAGTTCATGCGACTGGCCCTGTAGTTTACCGCATCGCTGCTGTCAAACAGGTTGAAGAAAACAGAGTTTGAGCCAAAGGAAACAAGGCTCATAAAGTCTCTGCTTCCCCAGCGATTGACAAGGCGCTCCTCTGCAAGCTTTTCAGGCACATGAGCCCATCCTTCATCGCCTGTCATCATGCCGTATACAGGTTTCTTTTCCTTTTCCAGAATTTCTTCAACATTTTCATAAGTGCCCAGCTGCTTTACTTCCAGAAGATATGTTTCAATTACATCTGTCACCTTACGTCCCAGACAGGCTCTGACTTCCATGAAAATATCTCTTACAGAAATCCTCCTGCCGTCTATATTTGTCAGCAGTGCTCCATTTCCCTGCACCTGACGAAGATATACGAAATCATCCGGCGTTCCGTCCTTAACTGAAAGGCAGACACATACCTGCACTGTATCAGACTTAGGAAAAACGGTCATGAACACAGCGGAATTTTTTATATCAAAGTGTCTGCTTCTGGTTCCTGCAGAAGAAACCGTCTCAATATCGAAGTCCAGTTTGTAGCTTTTCATAAGCACTCTGAAACATCCAAAAGGCAGCCCGCCTCCATGAAGGAAGTTCTGTCCCACTTTCAGGTCCCTGAACAGGGGCTCATCATCAGCCTCCCCGTCGTCCATGAAAACAGCATCAGGATAGGCCCTCCTTACAGCATCACGGAGTTCCTGCTCGTCATCGGTACGAAGGCCTGTCTCCTCATCAAAAATGCTGAAGCTGAAATTATAGCAGATATTCCCGTCGATAAGCATCTTGTCTTTCTTTCTGAAAAGATACATTATATCTCTTGCACCTTCAAAATCTCCGGACAGATTAGCTTCCTCATCTTCCACTGCGCTTTTATGATTCTGATAATGATATCTGGATATACGCATCAGTTCAAGACCTTCCATCTCTGCCATGGATATTATGGTTTCCGATGAAAACATACGCACAGGAAGGACACCTTCCGTCCCGAAAAGGCTGTCGAAGCGTTTCCTGTCTATTCTCTCGTTTTTGCGGTTCTCGCTGTCCCAGCTTTCACAGAAAAACTGATCTTCCGCGCCGTCAGTGTATGTAGTCGTCATCACCAGGATTCCCTCAGGCTCCAGTCTAAAAGCCAGCTCTCTCATCATTTGTGCAGCCATATTGCATGTTATATGCTGAAGGACATGACTGGAAATCACTGCACTGTATTTTTTATCCCGCGGCAGTGCAGATGCATCTCCGCAGATTACTGTAACCGGTATGTTAGCCGACTGCGACACCCTGCATCCTTCGGCCTCTGCTGCCGTAAATCGAGCAATATCAGGCTCCGCAGCTGTAATTTCATCAGCTGCCGCCGACTCTTTATCGAAAAGCCGTCCCATGCCGCACCCCAGGTCCAGAACGCTGAAAGGTGCCTTGTTTTCCGATGTATTCTTCTTCTCCTTAAGCGAGCGCAGTTCCCCCAAAGCCTGTCTAAGCACCCGTGCTTCACTCTCTGCCCAGTATGTTCCGTCAAATTCCTTTTCTATAAGCTGACATGTCAGTCTGTCATCCTTGTCCGGGTATGTATATGTCATATGCTATCCTCTGTTTTTCACGTAATTAAACAATCTGCTTCTGTAATATGAGTCTGCATTATAAATGGCCGCCAGCGGATTGTGTCCCAGCACTCTGTCCTTGGCTGCCAGCACCGTTACAGGAGCTTTGCAGTTCTTTATAAAAAGTGTGTCATGTCCCACGCACAGCCCCAGAATCACGGCAAGTTGGCATCCGCACTCATCCAGCACCGCAGCCTGACCCGCCGGATTGCACATGGCTTCAAATTCGCATCCTGCATCTACAAACTCGGAGCTGTCCATTCCTAATGCTTCCTTGGATACTCCCCCGTTCTTGCAGCAAACGCTGTCCACCTTGAAACCGTTATGGGTAAGGATGTCAGCAAAGGTACGGGCTTCCTTTTGAAGGCCAACGCAGAAAGCCAGCCCTATATGACTGTACCCGCACTTTAAGGCATACTCCATTATTTCTTCCACTCTGGTAAGGCGTCCATAACCCTCAGCCTCAACACGTGCAGCTGCACGGGCTGTTTCCCTGTCATTTTCGCTGTATCGCTTTATTTCCTCATCTGCCGTCGTTCTCAGTGAAGGGCAGTTTGAAGGTGCATCATCAAAGCATCCCTTCTGACATGATTTTTTACTGCAGTGTGTACATGTTGATGTCATATGGTTCCTCCTTCGGAATACAGAAAGACCCTGCATATCACAGGGTCTGTACGGGTCTTTATTTCCACGAGCTCTTAAGCCCTACGATTTCGTTAAACAAAAGGTTGTCTTCGCTGAACAGCTTCGGCTCTGCGATGAAGTAACCGTGTCTGAAGAACTGGAAGCGCTCGCCCGCCTTGGCCTGAGTTATTGACGGCTCAGCATAGCAGGTGATTTCTCTCATTGTCTCCGGGTTCATGGTCTTTTCGCCCTTCTCGTCTTCCAGCATGAGATAGTCAAACTGACGTATTTTCACAGGCACAGCAGTTGCCGCATCTACGAAGTGAATGGTTCCCTTTACCTTGCGCCCCTCGAAACCTGAACCGGATTTTGTCTCAGGGTCATAGGTGCAGTGAAGCTCTTTAATGGAACCGTCCTCGTTCTTTATAACCTCATTGCATGTGATGAAATATGCACCTTTGAATCTCACCTCGTTGCCTGGGAAGAGCCTGAAATACTTCTTTGCCGGCACTTCCATAAAGTCGGCGCCGTCCACCCAGAGTTCCCTTGAGAACGGAATCTGACGGGTGCCCATTTCAGGCACCTGCGGGTTATTCTCCACTTCGCAGAGTTCGCTCTGTCCCTCAGGATAGTTTGTAATAACAACCTTAATCGGATCGAAAACCACGTTCCTGGTCTCAACCTTTTCCTTCAGGTCGTCTCTCACGCAGTGCTCCAGCAGTGATATATCAACAGTGCTGTTGGCCTTGGAAACACCTATCTTTTCGCAGAAGTCTCTTACTGCCTCAGGAGTATATCCTCTGCGGCGTATTCCTGCGATGGTCGGCATTCTCGGGTCATCCCAGCCGTCAACCACTCCATCGTCAACCAGAGCCTTCAGATATCTCTTGGACATCACCGTGTTGGTCAGGTTGAGTCTTGCGAATTCAATCTGCTGCGGAGGCTGCGGCCACCAGCCCACTTCTCTGAGCACCCAGTCATAGAGAGGTCTGTGATCCTCGAATTCCAGCGTGCAGATAGAATGAGTTATGCCTTCGATGGCATCCTCAATAGGGTGTGCAAAATCGTACATCGGATAGATGCACCACTTGTCTCCTGTATTGTGATGTGAAGCATGAGCAATACGATAGATGATCGGGTCTCTCATGTTGATGTTAGGAGAAGCCATGTCTATCTTGGCGCGGAGAACCTTCTCGCCGTCGGCATACTTGCCTGCCTTCATCTCTTCGAACAGAGTCAGGTTTTCCTCTACGCTCCTGTTTCTGTAAGGGCTTTCCTTGCCCGGCTCCTTCAGAGTGCCCCTGTACTCCTTTATTTCCTCAGGCGTCAGGTCGCATACATAAGCCTTGCCCTTTTTAATGAGCTCTACTGCCGCCTCGTACATCTTGTCAAAATAGTCGGACGCCCAGAGTCTCTTTTCCCACTGGAAGCCCAGCCACTTTACATCCTCTTCGATGGAGCTTACATACTCCACATCCTCCTTCACCGGGTTGGTGTCATCATATCTCAAATTACACTTGCCGCCGTATTTAGCCGCTGTGGAAAAGTTCAGGCATATGGATTTGGCATGTCCGATATGCAGATATCCGTTAGGCTCCGGCGGGAAACGTGTGTAAACCTTATCTCCGTACTTCTGATTTTCCAGGTCCTTTTCAATAATGCTGTGAATGAAATTGGTCTCTGCCATTACATTTTCCTCCGAATATACAATTAAACAATCTTAAAAATTATTGTAACACTATTTTTCAATCCTATCAAGGAATTTGGGTCCTTTTATTTTATCACTTTCTGGGCGAAATACACTGACGCCATAGCATCACGCACATACCCGTCAGCGTTTATCATATCTGCATAAGTTTCCGTGAGAACCGCGCCGCCTACCATCACCGGGCAGCTGAGGCCCGCCTTTCTGAGCTGTACTATGGTCTCCTCCATGGCTCCTACTGTGGTAGTCATAAGAGCGCTCAGGCCTACAAGGTCTGCCTTTTCACGGCGTGCTGCTTCTACAATCTCTTCAGGTGATATGTCCTTGCCCAGGTCGATTACCTTATATCCGTAGTTTTCAAGAAGCACCTTGACTATGTTTTTACCTATGTCATGGACATCGCCTTTGACTGTAGCGATGACAATTGTGCCCTTATCTCCTGCACCCTGACCGCTTGCTGCCAGTTCATCCTTTATTACAGCAAAGGCGGCCTTGGCAGCGTCCGCACTCATGAGAAGCTGCGGCAGGAAAACCTTTCCCTGCTCAAAACCCTTGCCCACCTTGTCCAGAACCGGTATAAGGGTTTCGTTGATTATGGCCATAGGTTCCTTTATCCTGATCAGCTCTCTGCAAACGGAAGCTGCAGCTTCCTTCATTCCTCTCTCCACGGCTGCCTCAAGTGACACTGTATCCTTCCCGGAAGCAGCTCCTGACGTGGCAGCCTGTGCAGATACCGGTGCACTGTCTGTATCCTTGCTTACTGCAAACTTTTCTATATATTCTCCGCAGTTTTCATCCTTTCCGGACAGAGCTCTGTATGCATAATATGATGTCATCATTGCATCTGATTTAGGATTGATGATTGCACAGTCCAGGCCCTTCTGGAGAGCCATGGCATAGAATGTGGAGTTGATTTTTTCTCTCTGGGGCAGCCCGAAGGAAATGTTGGAAACGCCCAAACTGGTCTTTACGCCAAGTTCCTGCTTTACAAATTCCAGAGCCTTAAGGGTCACCATAGCCGAGCCGCTGTCGGCGCTTACCGCCATGCAGAGTACATCTATCACTATGTCGTCTCTGGATATACCGTAGCTTTCGGCTGTTTCTACGATTTTGCGGGCAATCTCAAGTCTTCCCTCTGCAGTAGCCGGAATCCCCGACTCATCCAGAGTAAGTCCCACTACTACGCCGCCGTATTTTTTCACCATTGGAAAAATAGCCGCCATGGATTCCTGCTTGCCGTTTACAGAGTTTACCATAGCCTTGCCGTTATAGTATCTCAAGGCCTTTTCCATGGCTTCAGTATTGGCACTGTCAATCTGGAGAGGAAGGTCGATAACGCTCTGCAGCTCCTTCATGACCTTGAGTATAGTTTCCTTTTCGTCGATTTCAGGCAGCCCTACATTGACGTCCAGCGCATGTGCTCCCGCCTCCTCCTGGGCGAAGCCTTCCGAAAGTATATAATCTATGTCACCATCTCTGAGGGCCTGTTTGAAACGGGACTTACCCGTCGGGTTGATTCTTTCTCCGATAATGACGTGACTCTCTGCGAAGTCAAGGCTGTGGCTGTAAGATGATATCCTGGTAAAGTGTTTTCTCTCAATGGGCTTAGGCACTATATCACCGCAGCGCTCCTTTATGAGCCTTATGTATTCCGGTGTGGTGCCGCAGCAGCCGCCCATGAGCCATACGCCGTCACCGGCCATGAGTTCCATCTGCTCTGCAAACTGCTCTGCTGTAATATCATAAAATGTCTTCCCCTTTTCCTGTCTCGGCAGACCTGCGTTAGGGTTTACCAGCACAGGAAGGCTGGTCAGCTCCAGCATACGCTGAACCAGAGGCCTCATCTGTACAGGGCCAAGACCACAGTTGATTCCCATAACATCGACGCCAAGGCCTTCCAGAAGGGTCACAACTGCTCCTACGTCGGCACCTGTGAGAAGCTTACCTCTTTCATCGAAAGTGACAGTGGCAAAAAGAGGCAGTGAAGTATTCTCTTTTACCGCCAGCACTGCAGCTTTCAGCTCATATGTGTCCGCCATGGTCTCTATGATTACAAGATCTGCTCCTGCCTTTTCTCCGGCAACTGCCATTTCTCTGAAAAGGTCATAAGCTTCATCAAAATCCATGGTGCCAAGAGGCTTCAGAAGTTTCCCCGTGGAGGAAATATCCATTGCAGCATATGCTTTTCTGTTGCCATCTCTGCCGCACACACGGTTTATGGCCTCTTTTGCGAGACCTATTCCTGCGCTTATGACTGCCCCGGGGCTGTATCCGCTTCCCTCAAGCTTTATACTTGAAGCGCCAAAGGTGTTTGCAGTAATAACATCTGCGCCTGCCTCAAGGTACCTGCAGTGCACGTCCAGCACATCTTCAGGTCTTGTTATATTCCAAAGTTCTGTAATTTCACCCGGAATGCTTCCCTTTGCCTGAAGCATGGTACCCATTCCGCCGTCAAAAAACAGCATTTTCTTTCCAAGCTCGTTTAAAATGTTCAAGTCAAGTTCTCCTTCTATATGCATTATATGCTAGTCAATCCTTCTGTATCGGCAGTCTGTTTTTTCACAGTATCTGCAGCCCAGCTGCCGGCCGCAGCTTCCCCCTATGGGTATTACTGCAGTCACTGATTTTGACGGTATCATGATAAAATCTTCCGTCAGGGTTAGCCCTATCTGCCTCGGGCAGTCAAGAATGGCGAAAAGTTCTCTCTGATATTCCAGAGCAAAATCTCCATACCCGGGAGAAAATCTGTCTCCCAGAGGTTCACCTTCCGCACTGAACCTTTTGTCCAGTTCGGTCTGAATATCATCACAGTATTCTTCAATATATGCTGCCGCAGCCGCCTGCATCACTACTCCCATGGCTATGTTTACAGCCGTTTCTCGTCTTATGAGAATATCAGCCTCAGTTCCCAGAGTCGCCCCGAAAACCAGCATCCTGCTGCAGCCCGCCATAACCCTGGCAAGACTTTCGGAATGAATAACAGTCCCGCCTTCCAGCCTTATCTCTTCTGTTCCTGCTGATATTTCAACTATCCGGCTTGTACTCCTCGGTCTGCATCTCTCCGAAAGGAGTTCTATGGCCTTGTTTACCAGCTCCAGTGTCTTGCTGTCAGGTTCGGCAGAGCCCAGACCGAGATACCGCAGAGTTTCGCGCCTTATTACGTCCGTTCTCATTTTTGTCCGGCTCCCTCAACTTTTATTTTCCTATAATATATGAAAGGTTGTTTCTTATGCTCTCTGCCACGTCCGGCTTATTCATAGTGTAGATATGTATACCTTTCACACCGTTGGCAATAAGATCTATAATCTGATCTGTGGCATAAGCGATTCCCGCCTGCTTCATAGCCTCCGGCTTATCACCGAATTTGTCTACAATGGCCTTGAATCTTGCAGGTAAATATGTCCCTGACAGCTGGCATATTCTTGCCATCTGTTTGCCGTTCGTAACAGGCATTATTCCCGCAATTACAGGCACTGTGATACCCCTTTCCCTGATTCGGTAAAGAAAATTATACAGCACATTGTTGTCAAAAAACATCTGCGTGGTCAGGAAGTCAACCCCGCTGTCCACCTTTTCCTTGAGGTAAGTTATATCATCTTCCTTATGTTCACATTCCACGTGACCTTCCGGATAGCAGGCAGCCCCGATGCAGAAATCGCCATGCTTCTTAATCTCACGCACCAGTTCAGAGGCGAATCTGTAATCTCTGGGTGCCGCCGGATCGGTTCCGGCCGGAATATCTCCTCTGAGAGCCAGAATGTTCTCGATTCCGCAGGATTTTATCTCGTTTATGGCCGCCTTTACCTGTTGCGGAGTTGAAGAAATGCATGAAAGGTGCGCCAGAGATGTCACGCCCATTTCATTTTGCACATGGTCGGCTATCTTTATGGTATTATGTCCCGTGCCGCCTCCTGCACCGTATGTAACGCTCATAAAATCAGGCTTTGACTGGCAGAGCCTGTCCACTGCAGCCAGAATAGGCTCGAAGGGCATGTCCTTCTTTGGCGGGAATACTTCATATGATATGGTAACTTCCTTGCTTTTTAATATTTCTGAAATTTTCATTTAATCCAGGTCCTCCTTAATGATGTCTTCAAGTTTAAAGTCTATGACCTTGGCCAGGTCTTCTGTCCCCAGCTCAATCTGGAAGCCTATGCGGCCTCCGCTGAAAAATATTGTATCATAATCTGCCGCAGTATAGTGCACTGTG
Organism: Bacillota bacterium; assembly: GCA_022787405.1. Lineage (GTDB taxonomy): Bacteria > Bacillota > Clostridia > Peptostreptococcales > Anaerovoracaceae > SUG1106. The sequence goes on along the minus strand of JALFXR010000132.1, from coordinate 15,967 downwards.
GTCTTGAAAAATTTTTTCATCCCTATAGGTGAACAGCCCCCGTGAATATAGCCGGTAAGAGGCAGCAATTCCTTCGACTTTATCATTTCTACGGATTTTTCACCTACTGCCCTGGCGGCCTTCTTAAGGTCCAGCTCGCCGGAAACAGGCACCATAAAAACATAGTGTTCACCGGTCTTTCCTACGGTAACGAGAGTCTTGAAGCATCTGTCGGGATCCTGTCCCAGTACCTCTGCGACCTCGTTTCCACTTATGGCATCCGTCTCTGTATATGTATGCTCCTTGTACTGTATTTTCAACGCATCAAGCCTGCGCATGGCATTGGTCTTTTCGGCAGTTTTCTTTCCTTTGTTCTTTGCCATAATCTATTTTTCACCTTCCTCGTTTCCGGAAAGAGCTTCCTGCAGATATATTTTCCTCACATAAAGCTGACATGCAAAAGCATTGCAGGCATTCCACAGAACCTGTCTCGGATCTCCGGGGTCGTTTTCTTTTTCCATGGCAGTACGTCTGAATGCGCAAAGTACAGCCTCCTCCACATAATCGCAGAATTTGTTATACGCCTCACGCTGCTCCGAATGTCCCAGAGAAAGTTTAATAAGATAGGCAATCTCCTCTATGGTATATACCGGCTTGAGGATAGCTATTACAAACAGCGACGCTATGGCCAGCCTGTCATATCTGCGGTTTACCGGCGACGGAAGAAAATGCAGTTTAACGTAATTGTTCACCATTGTCCTGGTTATTACCTGTTTGCCGTCGTGACTCAGGAAAGGTCCCAGCCATTCATCCACCAGCAGCAGCACCTGATCAAGATATTGCGGAACCGAAGGCAGCTCCTCCCATCTGGGTACTTTGAATTCATCCAGTCCTTTGGTTTTCATCACTCGTTTCCTCCTTGAAATTATATAACACAAAAATACCACAACATCGATAGGTTGTCAACTGTTGACAAGGTTGTGATAATGTTATATTATAGTTTTGATAACTATATAAAAAGTTTATCAAAACTCATTCCTGACAGAACAAAAAAATCGATAAGGAGAAAATAAAATTGAAACAGATAAAACCACTAAAACAGATATACAGCCCTGTATTCCACAGGGATTTCAGAGAACTTCTGGATTACTCTGCAGCAGCATGGCCGGAAGACGATGCCTTCATTGTAAAGCACAATCAGGGCCGCAGCAAAGATCCCGTATACGAGCATATTTCATACTATGGTTTCAGGCAGAGAGTCAATCATCTGGGAACAGCCATGCTTTCCCGTGGATGGCAGGGAAAGCGTATAGCTATAATCGGAAAGAACCGGGTGGAATGGGTGGAGAGCTATTTCGCCGTTCTGTGCGGTATAGGCATCTGCATACCCCTCGATAAAGGCCTTCCTTATGAGGAACTGGAATCATCACTCGCCAGAAGCCGGGCCGATGTCCTCATATTTGACCCTGCACACCTGGATGGTGTAAAAAAACTTATGAAATCAGGCACCACCATGGTTTCACATTTCATTTCCATGGAGCCACTGGAAGGCTTCACCGACGTCGCTTCACTCAGAGAAGAAGGCCGCACCATCATGGGACAGGGCAATTCCGACTATCTCAGTCTGCCTGTAGATGCTGAGGGTGTGACCATACTTCTTTTTACTTCAGGCACCACATCCATGTCTAAGGCGGTTATGCTTTCTCAGCAAAACATAACTTCCAATATATATGCCATCCAGAAGGTGGAGGATATCCGTCACGGTGATGTAAGTATGGCATTCCTTCCTTACCACCACACCTTCGGCTCTACAGGTCAGTTTGTCATGCTTGCCGCCGGAGCAACAACCACATTCTGCGATGGTCTTAAATACCTGCAGAACAACATAGTGGAATATAAGGTCACCGTATTTTTCTGCGTTCCGCTGCTCATAGAATCCATCTACAAAAAGATTATGGCTACCGTCAAGAAAAGAGGTATGGAAAAGAAAGTTGCTCTTGGAATCAAGATGACGAGATTCCTGCTCAAATTGGGCATAGATATACGCCGCAAGGTGTTCAAGGAGATTCTCGACCAGCTGGGCGGGGAAATCCGTTTTGTAATCAGCGGTGCCTCTGCCATTGACCCTGAAGCACTGCAAGGCTTTATGGATTTTGGTATTATGACGGCTCAAGGATATGGCCTCACCGAGTCTTCTCCTGTTCTCGCTGCAGAAAACTGCAATGAACATAAAATCGGCTCCATCGGACGTCCTCTTCCGGGCATCGAGCTTGCAATAGATAATCCTGATGCTGACGGAGTAGGAGAACTCATTGCTCGCGGTCCTAACATTATGGCCGGATACTATGAAAACGAGGAAGATACGGCATCTGCTCTGGCAGACGGCTGGCTCCATACGGGAGACCTGGCCTACACCGATGAGGACGGATACGTGTTCATCTGCGGCCGCAAAAAGAATGTGATTGTTCTTAAAAACGGCAAGAACGTATACCCGGAAGAAATTGAACTGCTTATAAGCAATCTTCCATATGTAGAAGAAAACTTCGTCTTCGGTCAGCCCCGCCATAATGACGGTGATGTGAACGATCTGGCTCTCTGCGCTAAAATAGTCTACAAGCCTGACTACATGAAGGAAAACTTCGGAGCAGAAAATGCTGAACAGATTGAAAAAATCATACGCAGCGACATAGATAAAATAAACGAGACTATGCCGACATACAAGCAGGTTCTCAGGCTGATAATAACCGACGAACCGATGATTAAGACAACCACCGGCAAGGTTAAGCGGTTCGAGGAAGTTAAAAAACTCTGATGCACTATAAAACCCGGAAGCATGCAAATGGCTCTTCCGGGTTTATTTCATTCTTTATAATCTTTTTTCTGTTTTGGTTCCCATCCAGTCGGCTCTCCACATGTAGATGAGGATTGCTGCAAGAGCCGCAACCCATGTTACAGGGAAGATTGCCAGAAGCACTGCAAAAGAACCTTTCATTCTGTTTATAATGCCAAGCATAGCAAGTCTCAGAATGCACATCGTTCCTATGGAAATGCACATGGCTTCGACGGTTCTGCCTGCGCCGGTTATGACCCCCGCGAGAGAATTGTAAACAGCAAATATAAAGTACGGCGGTATAAAAACCATAAGGGTAATTACTCCGAACCTTACTACATCAGGATTGTCATTAAACAGCCTTATAACCGGTTCTCTGAAAACAACCAGCACTATGCTTATTAACACAGTGAAAGCCGCGCTCATAGCCGAGGACACAAAAACACCTTTTTTGACCCTGTCATATTTACCTGCTCCGATGTTCTGTCCGGTGAATGTGGATGCCGCCATACCTATGCTCATCAGAGGCAGCCAGATAATATTATCTACCCTGATATATGCCGCATAACCGGCCATAGCCATTGATCCGAAACCGTTTATACTGGCCTGTACCACAATATTGGCAAAACAGCGAACCATGTTCTGCACAGACGAAGGAAACCCTATTCTGAATATTTTTTCCGTGAATACTCTGTCCGGCCGCAGATAATCAATTTCAATCCTGTACAGCGGTTCTCTGCTTCTGAACAGAAAAACCATTGCATAGACGCATGCAAGTGTCTGGCTGAGCAATGTGGCAAAAGCTGCTCCGAAGATTCCCCACTCAAAGTTTACTACAAACAGCAGGTCGAGAATAATATTCGCAACCGACGCGATGCTGAGATACAAAAGCGACTTCTTGGAATTACCTACTGCATTGAGGATACCTGCTGCCATGTTGAATAATACAGTGAACAGCATGCCTCCGAAATATGTGCGAAGATAAATCACTGCCTGGTCTATTACATCATCCGGTGTGTTTATGCTCCTGAGGACAAAGGGAACCAATATGATTGTTACAACCTCAACTGCCAGCCCCATTACTGCGCCTATGGCTACAGTAGTGTGCACCGCTTTTTTCAGCGCCATATGATCTTTCGCACCGTAATACTGAGATATTACAACACCTGCCCCTCCCGATACCCCGGCACATATGCCTAGAACAAAGGAAATTACAGGATCGCATGCTCCCACAGCGGCAAGGGCGCTTTCTCCAATCACCCTTCCCACTATTATTGAGTCAACTGTACTGTAAAGCTGCTGAAAAAGATTCCCAAGAATAAGAGGTATGCAGAAGAAAAGCATCTTTTTCCAGATGATTCCCTCTGTCATAGAAGTTTCATAATTCATTCTTAACTCACCACAACTCTGCCGTCTTCGCTCGCCATGGGCGCAAGTGCGACTTCAACAGCCTTCACAGCCTGAGCTTTTGCCTCCGTAAGAAGTCCCTTGGCTATAGCTTTTTCCTCTACAGATTTTTTCTGATCAGCATAAAAGGCTGTATAGTCCTCAACTGTAAACTGATTGAAAATGCTGGTCTTCTCATCGAAGACCTTAACACTGCTTTCATCTATTTCATGAGAAAGCACCTGCGCTTCAGGAAGTGTAACGGTTATGCTTCCTCCCGTCGCTTCAATCTTGGCTTTGCTCACATCCACACCTGCCTTGATTACTCCGTCGTATGTAAGTATGAATTTACTGGTGGTAAAAGGCACCTTGGTTCCATAAAACTCCTTGCTGCTCTCGTACTGTCCCAGCTCAGTGTAAGAATAGGTAACTGTGGCCAGCTCCGCAATTTGGCTTATTTGGTTCTGCACCACCACAGCAGAAAATTCCTGCCTCTCACCTCCGCTGCTTCTGCCTGCCAGATATCCTGCCCCTGTCAGCAGTGCGCAAAGAACTATTATTATGATTATAAGCCGTATCATCTTAACATGATTGGCTCTGTACTTCTTTTCTTTGCTCATAAATCCTCCTGTATTTCCCCTTTATCAAATATTCATTCTCATATTATTACGTCTGTCGAATTTTGTCAACGGTTCGCGTCCCGAAAGGTTGACTTTTAGCGTTTACTACGTCAGCCAACACCTGACATGTAAAATAACAAAAACAGCCTCCACACCTAAAACGCAGGCATGAAGGCTATCCAAACTCATATGTTATTTTATGTTCACTACAGTGTCAGTGACGGTGCAGAGTATACTCTGGCTCCCAGTTCATTATCCAGCATGTAAAGGCTCTTCGGATCTCCTCCAAACAGTTCAAACTTCTTGATAAGGCCTTCAGCATTGGTTTCCTCTTCGCCCTGTTCCTTTACAAACCAGTCGAGGAACTGCATCGTGCGGAAATCCTTTACTGTATATGCAGCATCATAGATTGTGTGGATAAGGCTGGTTACATACTGCTCATGCTTTAATCCTTCGTCCAGAACTTCCTTAGGGCCTGCAATTTCTACTGCAGGCTTGTCGATAGCTTCCAGCACAACCTTTTCACCGTTATTCTGAAGGTACTGAACGAAGAGCATAGCGTGATCGCGCTCTTCCTGAGCCTGAATCTTATACCAGTTGCCGAAGCCTTCCAGTCCTTCATCATAATAATAATTTGAAAAATCAAGATACAGATAAGCTGAGTACAACTCCTTGTTAACCTGCTGATTTAATAATTCTACTACTTTTTTGTCTAACATAATATTACCTCATCTTTCTCGTATTTCCTGCGGCGGATTTCTCCGCCCCGGATACCTATACTATACCACTTATGTTCATTTTTTTCTATGGTTTGTAAAAGAAAATTTACCTTGGGTCGTATTTACTAATATTGCTGCAAAGCACAAGACTCCGCCTGCCAGCATACGCCATTCCAGCTGTTCGTGGTAGTATAGTACGGAAAAAGTGAATCCAAACAGTGATTCCAGGCTTATTATCAGCGAAGCCGTTGTATCCCGTGTATATTTCTGTCCCACATTCTGTCCTGCCATTGCCACGAAGGTATTGAGAATTCCCAGATACATTATGCCGGACAGAGATTCCCATCCAATCGGGATCAGACTCTCGCCGCTCATAAGACACGCGGTACCAGCTATTACCGATGCAGTCAGGAACTGAAAAAAGGACAGCTGAATACTGTCTGCATCCTTTCCCACAAATCTTCCCACCAGAACTATCTGAAGTCCGAAAAGGGCAGCAAAGCCCAAGCTCATTCCGTCTCCGAAGCCAATATCAAAAGAACCCCTGAGGCTGATTAACCCGATACCTGCCAAAGCAATAAATCCAGCCAGGAAAGCTTTTGGCTGCGGGCGCTTCCTGAGGACTATCCAGCTTAAGAAAGGTACAAGCGCCACATAGGCAGTGCACAGAAAAGACTGTTTGGCCGGGGTAGTATATTGAAGTCCAACCAGCTGAACCGCCTGAGCCGCCATCTGCAAAGCCCCTATCAGGCACCCCTTTACGGCCGTAACTTTCGGCGTGCTGCGTATTCTCCTGCAGAAGCATATTCCGCACAGCAATGTCGCCATAGAAAATCTGTACAGCAAAACAGGCGCAGGATTAAGTCCTGTCAATGCCATCTTGCCGGCTACAAACCCTCCGCCCCAAATTATCGCTACTGCAAGCAGCAGCAAATTTGCTGCTCTTTCCTTTTTCTTCATGTCCATATTTATCTGATGGCTCCCTCATGGCTGAGAAGCCACTCTTTCAGCCCTATGCCTCCGGCATATCCCGTCATGCTCCCATCTGCACCTATAACTCTGTGGCATGGAATAATTACAGAGATAGGATTATGTCCTACAGCACCGCCTATGGCCTGTGCAGACATTCTTTCCCTGCCCAGTCTGCGTGCTGTCTCAGCGGCAAGCTCACCGTAAGTTGTCACCCGGCCATAGGGAATCTCGCAGAGCAGCTTCCACACCTCCTGTCTGAAATCACTCCCGCAAGGCGCCAGCGGCAGCTCATCAGGAGATGGCCTTTCACCGCCAAAATATCTGTCAAGCCATGACTTTGCATCATCGAATACTTCAAGGTCTTTTTTTGCTACAAGATCTTGTCCCGAAGTGCCTCCGAAATATTTCTGCCCATCAAACCATGCTCCGGTTATGGCATCCCCGTGTTTGTCTGCAGCCAGAGTCAGTCTGCCTATAGGCGTACTGTAATCTGTTGTATAATACATATTATGGTCTCCGTCATGCTGCATAAAAGCCGCCCCCGAATCAGGAAGCGGCTTTTTAGCTTACTTATGTAAAACTGTTTTGTTACTTATCTTCTGATTATCTTTCAACGATAAGAGCAGTTCCCATACCGCCGCCGATGCAAAGAGTTGCAAGGCCGTACTTGGAATCTCTCTTCATCATTTCGTAGATAAGAGTGATAAGAATTCTGCAGCCGGAAGCTCCGATTGGGTGACCGATTGCAATAGCTCCGCCGTTTACATTAGTCTTTTCAGGATCAAGGTTGAGTTCCTTTCTAACTGCTAATGACTGAGCTGCGAATGCTTCGTTAGCTTCTACCAGGTCGATATCCTCGATAGTAAGTCCAGCCTTTGCGAGAGCCTTCTGGGAAGCAGGGATAGGTCCAACGCCCATGATTGAAGGGTCAACACCTGCTGAAGCATATGACTTGATTGTGCAAAGAGGCTTGATTCCTAATTCGTCAGCCTTTTCCTTTGACATTACAACTACAGCAGCGCCTGCGTCGTTGATACCGGAAGCGTTAGCAGCAGTTACAATACCGTCTTTCTTGAATGCAGGTTTTAACTTAGCAACCTTATCCATAGTTGTTCCGAACTTAGGGAATTCGTCGGTATCGAAGATGATCGGATCGCCCTTCTTCTGAGGGATTTCTACAGGAACGATTTCATCCTTGAACTTGCCTGCCTTGATAGCAGCTTCTGCTCTGTTCTGGGAGATAACTGAGAACTCATCAAGTTCTTCTCTTGTGATTCCCCACTGCTCTGCAACGTTTTCTGCAGTGATACCCATGTGGTATCCGTTGAAAGCGTCCCAAAGTCCGTCGTTAACCATCATATCTACCATCTGGGTGTTATTCATTCTTGCACCCCATCTGCCTGCAGGTACTGCATATGCTGTAGCTGACATGTTTTCTGCACCGCCTGCTACGATAACATCAGCATCTCCTGCCTTGATGATCTGAGCTGCAAGCTCAACTGCTCTTAAACCTGAACCGCAAACTTTATTGATAGTCATAGCCGGAGTCTCGATAGGAAGACCTGCGTCTAATGTCATCTGTCTTGCTACGTTCTGTCCTAATGCACCCTGAAGAACAGCGCCCATGATTACTTCATCAACCATTTCAGGCTTGATTCCTGCTCTTTCAACTGCACCCTTGATTGCGATAGCTCCAAGCTTTCTTGTCGGTACACCTTTCAGTGAACCGCCAAAGCTGCCTATTGGTGTTCTTGCTGCACTTACAATTACAACTTCTCTCATTGTTGTGTTTCCTCCTTACAGAAAAGTACTTTATTTTATGAAATGCCGTATACGCGCCTGTTATTGGTGAATTTTGTATACAACATCATTATACACGTCAAAACGCAAAAAGCAAGGCTTTTTAGTTAAAAAAATAACAAAGTCTTGTTCTTTTTGCTGTACATATTTATATTACCAGTAAAACAGCCGCAGTGCAATACCTCCGGCAAAAGTAGTTTATTTAACAATAGTGGAGTATTTTTCTCCCATCATATAAGGCTTATACGAAAGTTTGGTCTGACGAAGATTTTCCATTCCCATGTCCTCTTCCCTGTTCACATAAACAGTTTCCTCAGGCAGTCTCCTGCAGAACTCGTTATTTATGGCCTGGTACAGACCTCTTATCCGGTCATCGGCCTTTTCCACATGAACGATAACTGTTTCCTTATCTGTAGAGCGGGCAAATTCCCCCAGTGTCACCGCTTCTATTTTGCCTCCGATTCTGATTACGCCTGTAAGCAGTCCTTTTCCTACAAACTTAAGCAGTTCGTCAATGGCCACATTCTCCATCTCCAGAATGTCCTTCCACTCCTCTGGTGTTTCTCCCAGCTTGTACTCATTTTTGCTCCTGATATACTCTCTGATTTCAGGCACCATATCCGGTGTTGCCTCCTCATAGGTAAAATCATAGTTTCTAAGGAAAAAGTTCAGGTGGTTCTTTTTCTGATGTAGTTTGCGGCCCTTTAACGACACCAGATCCTCTTTCAGATATATATAGTCGTCATCATCTCTGTCATGCTGAGGGTCCACAGCACCTCCCATGGCCTCAGTCAGATAATGAATCAGATGGCCCGGAATCAGGCTTATTTCCAGCTGCTGCCCTCTGGCCTCAAATATTTTTTTTGCTTCCTCTATAGTATATCTGAGTGCATCCACGTCATAGCTTCCTGTCCTTGTCAGAGGAAAGGACATGAAATAGACCTTTTCGTCCTCTCCCACATCTCCCCGTCCGGCTATGCAGAGATATTCTCCTATCACCTGCCAGCTGAGATGGTGAGTGTTTCTCCAAATATAATTTGCCAGGAAAGTATGGCTGGATGACTGGTAATCGTATCCGTCAAAATATTCTTTAAGCAGCCTTTCGTCTGTCTCTGCCAGATTGTCAAAAGTTTTTTCAAAAATCATAAATATCGTGTCTCTTCTTGTGTATGCCTTTCTTTCTATTTGATTATAGCCGAAATCGCCTTGAATTCAGCTGCCTTAGAGCTTCCCATCAGTTCATAGAGAATACTTTCTGAACAGGTTATAACCGCACCTGCTTCCTCCATTCGTCTCAATGAAATCTCTCTGTTGACCGGATTTCTTGACTGCACACAGTCTGCAGGTACGAATACGGTATAGCCTTCTTCCATAAGATCGAGAGCAGTCTGCTCTACACATATATGAGTCTCAATTCCCATGAGAATAACTGTTTTACGTCCTGAACCCTCCAGAGCCTTTCTGTATTCTTCATTGCTCCATGCGCTGAAGGTGTTTTTGTCAATAGGCTCAAAGTCTCCGAGAGCCTCTGCCACGGAGTCCACTGTCTTGCCCAGACCTTTGGCATATTGTGTGGTCACAAGGCGCGGAATATCCATGACATTAAGTCCTTCCGCAAGTCTTGCGGCCGCCGCCTCAGTCTCATCGGCTTTAAACATTGCAGGCAGCAGTTTTTCCTGAAAATCAATTGCTGTAAGTATCGTATCTTCTCTCTTTATTCTTTTAATGTTCATCAAAGTTTAATCTCCCATTTTTTTATTTCTTCCAGACCTTCGTAATCGTTCAGGTCATAGCGTACCACTGCCACAGTGGCATAGCCCTGACGGATCATCAATGCGTCGGTTTCATCATCCCAGCTCTCTGACTCCACAGGTTCTCCGGCATATCTGTATGTTATCGAATCTTCTGTTTCATCTATTACCTTAAACCACTGGTCATACTTTAATTCTCCCAGCTTGACAGGCACTACCCCTTTGATTTCATCAAGAGGAATATCAGGTGTGTTGATGCTGATTACCTGACCCTTACCTGCTGTTTTCATGGCAAAAGGAAGTATTTTCTCTGCCAGTGCAAGACAACCCTCGAAATAGTGCGGTGTATGCGAATTGACTGATACGGCCACGGCGGGCTTTCCCTCAAAGGCCCCCTCTGCTGCCGCTGAAACGGTGCCCGAGTACATGGTATCACTTCCCAGGTTTCCGCCGTGGTTTATGCCTGCATATACCACATCTGTTTCAATCCCTCTGCGTCTCAGAAGGTCAATACCCATTTTAACACAGTCTGCAGGAGTGCCGCTTACACTGTATGCCTCCCTGGCATAAGGGTAATCACCTGCCGGAATCCGTTTTATAACTATATCCTCGTGAATGCTGAGAGCCTGACTGTTGGCGCTTCTCTGTCCATCGGGAGCAAATACATAAACATCTCCCAGACCGCTCAGAACCTCCGTCAGCCTGACTATTCCCTCTGCATTTATTCCGTCATCGTTTGATACAAGTATATTCATTAATCTAAGTCCATCACCTTTCCTATGCTGTCATTTATCACCAGGTCCGCCTTACTGTCGTAAGGGGTTGCCTGTTTATTAATAAGCACTAACTTATTACCACCGAAATACCTGATTAAACCTGCCGCAGGATAAACCACCAGAGAAGTTCCTCCGATAATCAGAGTATCTGCCTGCTGAATTGCTTTTATGGCTCCCATCATGCAATCCTCATCCAGAGCCTCCTCGTAGAGCACCACATCAGGCTTGACAATACCTCCGCATTTTTTGCAGTGAGGTATGTTGTCCTCGCAGTTTGAATCGTCCATTATATAATCCAGGGCATAGTACTCGCCGCAGTCCATACAGTAGTTTCTCAGCACAGAGCCGTGGAGCTCGAATACGTTACGGCTGCCTGCCTTCTGATGCAGACCATCTATGTTCTGCGTTATCACTGCCTTGAGCTTTCCTTCCGACTCCAGTTTTGCCAGTGCTCTGTGAGCCTTGTTAGGCTCTGCGTTTCGATATATCAGGTTGTTTTTATAATAATCGAAAAAAGTATCCGTATGATTTACAAAAAAGCTGTGGGAAAGCATCTCCTCAGGTGAACGTCCATATTTTCTCTGTGCGTTGTACAATCCGCTTTCTGACCTGAAATCCGGAATATTGCTCTCCGTGGAAACGCCTGCTCCTCCAAAGAATACTATATTTTCGCTATTTTCTATTATCTCTTTCAATCTTTGGTCCATACTACTGCCTCCCCTGTTTTTTGTTGCTTATAGTATAACATTTATGGTACAATTTTGGTAGATAATTCGTCAGATAATTTGACATATAATATAGATAAATTGAAAGAGCAGGAGGAGACGGGATGTCAGAAAAGATTGAAAAAAAAACCGCATTGGTGCTTTCCGGCGGAGGTGCCAGAGGTGCTTACGAGGCAGGTGTCTGGCAGGCTCTCACAGAGCTTGGAGTCAGAATCGATATAATAACGGGTACCTCTGTAGGTGCAATCAACGCTGCCATGGTAGCTCAGGGCGAGCTGGAACTGGCCTGCAGCCTGTGGAAAGAAATGGAGACTCACATGGTCTTCGATGTTCCTGAAGGGAGCCAGCCCATCGAATATGCCAGAGAAATCGTATTCAATCACGGTGCCGGAACTTCAGGTCTTAAAGCTCTCATGGAAAAATATATCGACGAGGAAAAAGTCAGAAAATCACCTATGGAATTCGGAATTACAGCTGTTTCCCTCCCGGATTTCAAGCCTCACCTGCTGTTTAAGGAGGATATTCCTTCAGGCAAGATGATAGATTATATCATGGCCAGCGCTTCTGCCTTTCCTGCCATTCACAGCTATCCTATTGACGGAACGGAATATATCGACGGAGGCTATGCAGATGTGCTTCCTATGGATATGGCTCTTTCTAAAAATCCGACTCATGTCATTGCAGTGAATCTGAGGGGTATAGGCATCATCGATCAGGAAGCTGTAAAGGCAGCTCCTAACCTGATATGGATAGAGACTCCGTGGGACCTGGGGCTGCAGTTCATCTTCGACATTGACAATGCAAGAAGGCTGCTCCGCCTGGGCTATCTTGACGCAATGAAAGCCTTCGGGGTACTGGACGGTCATTACTACGCCTTCAGCCACGGTACCTTCGACAAGACAACAGTCAAAATGGCCGATGCATGCGCCAAAATATTCGAAATGGACCCAACGATACTCTATACTAAGGATATTTTCCTGGAAAAGCTTTCAGAAGCCATCGCAGAATCTCACGCCGAGGCCGAAGAGGCTCTGGAGAGCTACCGCACAGTCCCTCATTACCGTCCCGCTTCTGAAATCAGGGAACTTATCAAGAATTTTAAAAGTATCGCCAACCAGCGCGTGCTTACCTATATTATAGCCTATGCACTTAAAGAAAAGGGACAGGACAGCATTCTCCTGACCCGGCCTGTTTTCAGGCTGCTTTCTGAACAGATTCCGGCAGCAAGATTTCTGGTGAAGTACGGGCTGGTGTAGGCTTCTTTAGCTTTATACAATGGTATGCAACTAAAAAAGAGGCTGTATGCAAATTATTTCATAAGCACACAGTCTCTTTTCATACAAACCTTATTTCCAATTTTTTCCCCAGTCCTTCTGCAATCTTTTCCAGTGTTTCTACAGTAGGACTGCAGTTTCCATTTTCAATTCTACTTATATTTGACTGGCGTATTCCGGTTCTTTCGGAAAGTTCTTTCTGTGTCATCTGTCTTTCGACCCGTGCTTTAATTATTTCGCGCGCAACCTGGTATTCTCCCTCGCTCTTTTCGTAAAGTTCCCTGAATTCCGGATTGTCAAGCTGCTCTTTTATATATGCAGATAAATCACTCATTTTTCATCCTCCTCATATAGTCTTCTTTATATTTCTTTGCCTTATTCAATTCACTCTTTGGTGTTTTTTTACTCTTCTTCACAAATCCGTTTGTCAATATTATTTTCTTCTCTGACCAGAAAAAATAGAATATTCTGCTGATATCTTTTGCAAATTTTATTCTGAGCTCAAATATATCATCGCCCATATATTTAATGTAAGGCTCGCCTAATAATTTTCCGAATTCTTCAAGAAGCATAAGACTCCTGATTGCCTTTTCACGATGCTTCATGGGTAATTCATCCAAAAATTCCTCAACCGGTATCCGACCATTCTCTTTTCTATAAAACTCTACAGCTCTTTCACTCATATTGTATTCCTTTTTTGATATATTGTCAATGTTTTACGCATTATTCTTTTAATTACATTTTATGCCATCAGCATCTAATTGTCAATATTTAACTAGAAAAATGTGTATTTAATTATTCTTGCCTTTTCTCGCAGCACCGTATATAATAATCTCATAAGTCACAGAAATACCGGAGGCCACCATTGAAACCCATCATACTTAATCAGAATGAAAACAGCGAATTCCTGTATATCCAGCTTTACGAGGCTATAAAAGGCGATATCCTTTCCGGAGCCATGTCAGCGGGAGAAAAGCTGCCTTCTCTTCGCAGTCTCTCCAAGGAGCTTGGCATCAGCATCACCACCACGGAGCTTGCATATAACCAGCTGCTGGTTGAGGGCTATGTCATCAGCAGACCTCAATCGGGCTACTACGTGGCTGACATCAATCCCGAGGTGGTTCCTGAAAACGGCAGGCAGGCAAAATCTGCCCTTGCCAACCTGGAGGACTACACCTTCGAAGAAACGCCTTACATTACTGACCTATCCTGCTTTGACTTCGGCAAATGGAAAAAGTGCGCCGCCAGAGTTTTTAACGATTACTCCGGTCTGCTTCTTTTTGAAAGCGATCCTCAGGGTGAGCCCGCTTTAAGATATGAAATTTCCAAATATATATACCGTTTCAGAGGTGTCACTGCCAGTCCGGACCGCATCGTTATCGGTGCAGGTACTCAGCAGATTACCAGTCACCTCTCGAGAATTCTCCGTAAAATGGGCATAAGCCATGTTTCCCTTGAGGCCCCCGGATATCTGCCGGTTCAGAGCATGTTCCGCGATGCCGGATTTAACGTTTCACACATTCCGGTAGCCAAGGACGGAATTGACATTTCAAAACTCCCTGCCAACATCAGTTCAGCAGTATATGTCAGCCCTTCAAATCAGTTCCCTACCGGTGCTGTAATGCCTGTCGGCAGGAGGTACGAGCTTCTCGACTGGGCGGTTGAAAACGACAGTATCATCATCGAAGACGATTATGACAGCGAGCTCCGCTACTTCGGCAAACCCGTTCCTGCCATGCAGGGCCTGGACAAGCATAACAGAGTAGTCTATCTTGGCTCCTTTTCGTCCACCCTCTTCCCGGCCATTAAAATATCCTACATGGTGCTGCCGGAGGAAATGGCGGAAATTTTCAGGAGCATTAAAAATCAGTATACACAGACATGTTCCAAGTCCGAACAGCTTACCCTGGCTTTCTTCATGGAAGACGGCTACTACTATACCGGTATAAAAAAACTGCGCAGTCTTTATGCGCAGAAGCTTCAGGCTGTCATCCAGGCCTTTGCACGTTATTCCCATGACATTGTGGAGCCTTTGGATACTCAGTCAGGTATCAGCCTTACGGTAAAGGTTCATTCAAGAAAAAAAGCCTCCCAGCTATGCAGCGAGGCAAAATCCATTGGGCTTCAGATGGTTCCTCTTTCTGAGGTCACCGACCAGAGCACCAGCGCCCTGATATTTTACTATAACCAGGTACCGCTGGAAAGAATAGATGATCTGGTAGGAAGAGTATCAGCACTCTGGTCTAACTGATCTGTATACTGTCACTTGATGTTTCCACATTACCCTCTGTATCCACAAACACGGCCTCGAAGCCTTCCAGACTTCTGACCAGTTTCATACCCTTCTCCATGCCCAGGGCGAGGCATGTGGTGCTGAGTCCGTCACAGTCAGCAGAGTTTCCCCTGTCTGAAATTACGGTCACAGAGAGCACAT
This sequence comes from Bacillota bacterium, assembly GCA_022787405.1. Classification (GTDB taxonomy): domain Bacteria; phylum Bacillota; class Clostridia; order Peptostreptococcales; family Anaerovoracaceae; genus SUG1106. The sequence continues at coordinate 701 of JALFXR010000132.1, read as the reverse complement.
CAGTATCCACAGGATATCCTGTGCTGACATCCAGGATATGATGATATTTCACACCGTCTTTCTCAAAGTATCTTTCATAGGTACCGGAGGTTACGACGGTTTTATTTTTGCAGGGAACTATCCCGAGAAGGCTGCCGTCCTCTGCGGCAGGATCCTTTATTCCCACCTTGAATTCCGCCTGTTTATCAGCTGTATCGCCGGCATCATCGACAGATACAACAAGCTGGGACGTCTTTCCTCCCAGGGCCACAATATTTCCGCCTAAATCCACAATAGCGCTTACCACGCCCCGGCCTTCAAGGTATTCGGCTACCTTGTCGGCAATAAATCCTTTTGCGATTCCCCCAAGATTAATTTCTGTTTCCGGGTCGGACAAGCTCACTTTATTTCCGACTATATTTATGTTCTTATAATTTACGTGGCTCACAGCATTTTCTAAATCATCTGCGTCGGGGATTGTGCCTCCATCGTGTCCGCCTTCCTCATCATCATGAAAATCCCACAGGTCTGTGGCTTTCCCTATAGTAATGTCAAATGCACCGCCGGAAAGCTCACCGAACCTGATTCCGTTTTTTATGACCTCAATGGTTTCATCGCTGACGGCCACAGGCACTCCACCTGCCTTGTTTATCCGGTCAATATCGCTGCCCTCACGAGTTTTGCTCAGCATATTTTCATATTCGCTGCACAGTTTGAAAGCG
>JALFXR010000125.1 GCA_022787405.1 Bacillota bacterium | reverse complement strand
CCGTCATCATCAACCATTACTGCGGGGTCGAAAAGCCACGGAATATCTGAACAGTTTGCAACACTTCTTGTAACAAGTTCATGACCAAGAGGGTCACTCCACGGTCCTGTCGGACTGTCAGCAGTCAGAACACAAACTCCGTTTCCGCCGTTGCAGAAATAAAGGAAGAATTTTTCTTTGCCGTTTATTGTTTTGTGAGCAGCACAAGGAGCCCATGATAAAGATGCCCATTTTGCAACGCCGTTTGCACCGGCAGCTTCTATAATTCCATGGTCAGTCCAGTTGACCATATCATCAGATGAAATGCAGTTAATTTTATTTATCTGACCATAAGTATTTTCAGTAACATTTCCGTTTGAATCGTATTCTATAACATCATTAGTCATATAAACATATACTCTGCCGTTATATTCCATAACTCCGGGGTCAGCACCAAAACGCTGTGTATAAAGCGGATTGTTTTCTCCGGCCTTTTTGTAGCTGTCAGCAAGCTTTACTCCGGAAAATAATGTTTCCATTTTTGCAACATCAATATCAGTCATCTGATTTGACGAATTTGGAATAGAAAGCTCCGGAACGATATTTGCGAGATACTGCTGTATCATAAGAGCATCATTTGCGTTGACACCGTTGCCTTCACCCTGAACATCAGCATTAATCATTCCCTGTGATTCAAGCTTATTTACTTCCGGATTTCCTACATAGGAAGCAACTGCAACAGCATCAGCAATATCCACATTGCCATCAAGGTTTGCATCACCGGCAAAACCCTTTCCAGATTCGGAAGGCTTTGTTGAAGGTTCCGTTGAAGGCTGTGTTGACGGTTCTGCACCAAGAATGGTAGTTCCTCCGACAGCACCTATTACTTCATCGATATAGAAATTATTTGTAGTTTCGGCAGTTTCAACGTAAATCTGCATATTTGTTGCATCAGACGGAATAGTATAATTTTTATTGGCAATCTGAACCCATTCGCCTTTAACTCCTGTTGCTTCAGCTATTGTCGAATACTGTGTATCACCGTTTGCATCGGTATACTGAAGTTTAAGGTAAAATGTATCTGTTGCATCTCCGTCAAAATATGTAACATTTGCACTGAAACTGTACTCGTTTCCAGGAATAAATGCTTTTGAATTGAGTGATTTTGATGCACCGTTCCATGCAGAAGTTCTGCCCTGAACGAGGAGAGCCTCATTTCCGACAAAAGCAGTTCTTCCGCTTGTCATAATACTTACATCTCCGCCTCTTGCCTGCCAGGAACATGTATCACCTTCAAATCCGTCAGCAAAGTACCAGCCGTATTCATTAGGTTCAACAGGTTTATCGTTATTACTGTCTGAATAATTACTTCCGTCACCCCATTCAGACTGCGGAATCATTGAAGTAAGCGTAGTATATGCAAGCTTCGGCTGATTGTTTTTGTCATAAAGCAAAGCGTCAGAGCCGTCTTTCAGCCATGAATTTGCATCATTTGGCCCCCAGATAGCAACAAGAGTGACTCTGCCCGATGACTGCGGATTTTTATTCCAGTCCATAGCTGCCTGGAAAATTGCCTTATACTTGTCAGCCTGCTGCTGTAAAGTGTACTTTCCGTTTTCAAGGCTTATATCAAGCTCTGTAATCTGAACATCACAGCCTATTGAAAGGTATTTCTTCATAGCTTCAATATATGAATCCGTACCGGCAAAGCCTGTTGCATTAGCAGGAATGTGTGACTGCATACCTACACCGTCAAGAACACCTTTTTCATAAAGCGATTTGCACATGTTATAAATACAATCACGCTTGTGATCCCAGTATTCGTTATAATCATTATAATAAAGCTTGCAGGTAGACGGAGCATATTTTCTTGCATATGTAAAAGCTTTTTCTACAAAGCTATTGTCACCATAAACTGCAACATATGCCGATTTTCCGCCCTCAACGTTATTATCTCCCGGTTCTCTCGCACCGCCGTTATTAGCTGTACGGTTGGAATCATCAGATACACATTCATTGCATATATCATATGCATAAAGGTCAAGTGTAGGATACTGCTGTTCATAAAGTGCAAAAAGGTTCTTCATATAGCTTTCAAGTCGCTGATCCATTACGCTTGGTGATACCCAGTTTCCATTAGGGTCAAAGTTTTCCTTTAAGAACCACGCAGGAGTCTGACTGTGCCATACAAATGCATGACCTCTGAATCCTATATTGTTTTTAATGCAAAAGTCAATAATTGTAGAAGCTGCATTAAGAGATACTCCTACATTCGTCCCACTGCACTGTGACTGTACAAGAACTGAATCGGCTTTTGTTTCGTTTTCACACTCAATACTGTTACAATCCTTGATTATATTGGCAGTAATTGCACTGTTTGCTACTGTACCGCCATTTCCCCAGCCTGCATTAAGAATATTTCCGACACGAAAGTAATCAGCAAATTCATCCTTAAGACCTTTTTCAGATGTTGCAGCGAATACAGCATTTGCTTTCTTAACCTGTTTTGTTGTAACGTTGAGTTCATCAAAGATAAAATCATTTGACGTATCAGTTGTAATTGTAATTCTGAATTCACAGCTGTTTTTCGGAGCTTTATAATCTGCTGTTAATTCAGTCCATTCACCGGC
>JALFXR010000119.1 GCA_022787405.1 Bacillota bacterium | reverse complement strand
TTTTCCTGCATGAGATATAGCAGAGTGCCGTCACCGCCGATGCACACTATGAGTTCCGTGTCATCTGTGAGTTCTTCAAAGACCCTGAGACCGGACTTGACCAGTTTGCTTCTCAGAGTCTTTTCTATTTTTTTAGACATTTCTGTAATGTTTGCGTGAATGTAGATCTTCTTGTTTTCCATTTCGTAAATTGCCTCCGCAAATTTCCCTTTGAGATTGATATTACAGCATTTTCTCCAGTTCGTCAACGAGACTCTTGAATGTTTCCATAGCCATTCTGATTGGTTCCGGACCGGACATATCTACGCCTGCGATTTTAAGAAGTTCGACAGGGTAGTCGGATGAACCGCTCTTGAGGAATTCGATATAGTTGTCGCGAGCCTGAGGTCCTTCTGTGAGAATCTTCTTTGAAATAGCTGTTGCTGCAGAGTAGCCTGTAGCGTACTGATATACATAGAAACCTCTGTAGAAGTGAGGAATTCTGGCCCATTCGTATTTTATATATTCGTCCTCAGCGAGGGCAGGGCCGAAATATTTTTTATTAAGCGCATCATATGTTTCGCAAAGCCATTCTGCCGTCAGAACTCCGCCTGCTTCAACCTCTCTGTGGGATGCAAGTTCGAACTCTGCGAACATGGTCTGACGGAAAAGGGTGGTTCTGAATTCTTCAATATAGTAGTTTATCAGGTATTTTTTCATCTCAGGATCGGTTTCCGTAGCCAGAAGGTGCTGCATGAGCAGAGATTCATTTACTGTGGAAGCAACTTCTGCTGTGAAGATAGAGTGGTCGCCGTAGGTAAAAGGCTGTGTCTTGCGTGTGTAATATGAGTGCATGGAGTGGCCCATCTCATGTACTATGGTGAATACGTCTTTAAGGGTGTTTGTGTAGTTGAGCAGGATATACGGCTTGCTGTCGTATGAGCCGAAGCTGTATGCGCCGCTGGTCTTGCCCTGATTTTCGTATACGTCAATCCAGCCTTCCTTTGTGCCGCGGTCTACCTGTGCCAGATATTCCTCGCCGAGAGGTGCCAGGCCTTCCTGCATTATTTTAAGGGCTTCTTCATAAGGAATATCCTTTTTTGGAAGCTGCACCAGAGGTACATAGACATCATACATCTTGAGTTCGTCAACCCCCAGAACTTTTTTGCGGAGTTCGATGTATCTGTGAAGCACAGGCAGGTATTCGTTTACGACTTCGATGAGGTTGTCGTACACTTCTTCAGGGATATTGCCGCCGGAAAGGGCAGCCTGGCGTGCCGAGCTGTATTTTCTGATTCGTGCGGAAACCACGTCGTTCTTAGTGTTATAGTTGTAGTTTACCGCGATGGTATTGATGAGTTCTTTATAAGCCTCGTACATATTGGTAAATGCAGCCTTACGGACGTTGCGGTCGTGGCTTTCCATGAAGGTAATATAGTTTCCGTGAGTTAGGTTTACTGTATCTCCGTCTTCGTCAACTATGGTGCCGAAGTTAAGATCTGCATTGTTTAGCATCTTGAAGACGTCATTGGTGGCGCCTGTAACTTCACTGAGCTGTGCCAGAATGTTTTCCTCTGCTGCTGTGAGAACGTGCTTTTTCTCTCTGAGGGCATCCTTGAGGACGAATTCGTACTGCTTGAGTTTCGGGTTTTCATCTATGAAGGAAAGAATCTTCTCTTCAGGTGCAGCAAGGAGCTCAGGTGCGAAGAAAGACATGGCTGCTGACGCCTTGGCAAGAGCGCTTCCGCATTTGTCGTCCATGGTCTGATATTTGGTGACTCTGTTGTCCTCATCCTTTCTCATGGCAGCATATACGTAGGCATGCTCCAGCTTCTGCCAGATGGCATCTTTTTCGGCCAGGGCTTCATATAAGGTATCTGCGCTTTCTGTTATTCTGCCTTCAAACCTTTTGAATTCCTCTGCAGCTTTGATACTGTCGGCTACGTCTTTATCCCACTGTGTTTCATCAGGATACATGGCCTCAATGTCCCATTTATATTCTTTTGCGATCTGGTCGCGCTGTTTTAAAGCTTTATTATTGTTTGTGCTGTTGTTATCTGACATTTTCCCCTCCGATTTTCATTATAATAATAAGATAATTGTACCACATTTTAGCCGGGAATATAACCTGTATATTTTTTTATATGGTATTTTTCTTTACTCCGTGGTATACTGTACAAAGCAAATGAAAGGGTACAGAACCATGGATAACAGACCTATAGGCTTCTTTGATTCGGGACTCGGGGGACTGACCTGCATTCCAAATCTTTTTTCGGAGCTTCCTCAGGAGAGGGTTATATATTTCGGCGATACTGCCAGGACACCTTACGGCTCCAAGGCGGTGTCAACTATACGTCATTATGCGACGCAGATTGCAGATTTTCTGGCATCAAAAGATGTTAAGATGATGGTTATTGCATGCAATACAATAACTGCAACTTGCCTGGATGAGCTTCGTCAGCGTTTTCCTGACATACCCATTGTGGGAATAATAAAGCCTGCGGCGGTTAAGGCTGCATCTTGCTGCGACGAATTCAGCAGAATCGGAGTAATAGCCACCAAAGTAACCATAGCCAGTGATGACTACAACAGAATGATAAAGGAGCAGAATCCGCAGCTGAAGGTTTTCAGCAAAGCTACTCCGGCCTTCGTGCCCCTTATTGAAGAGGGTATCATAGATAACGACATAATGAATCTGACAATCAAGTATTATCTTGATGATTTCATTAAGGAAAACAGCATCGACACGCTGGTGCTGGGATGCACGCATTATCCGATAATCAGGAAAAACATTCAGAACATATATCCTCAGCTCAGAATTATTAATCCGTCATACGAAATAATTTCCCGCATTAAGGATATACTGACTGAGAAGGATATGCTGGCAGCGGAAAACGACCGTGAGAATATTTTTTATGCCAGCGACCTTTCGGAAAACTTCGTAAACATGATACAGAAGGTGCTGGAAACGGAGAAATCGGACCTTATTTTAAAATTTAAAAATCTTGACCTTTGAGGAGGAATGAAATGACCAAAGCAGAATTTTATGAAATTCTTGATATAGACAGCCCGGAGGATTTTCAGTATTTTGAAAATCTTGCGGCTTTTCTCGAATGTGAGGATGAGCCTGACTATGAGGATGTGGCCGAACTGGTGAAGGAAGCCGACAAGGGAACTCTGGCACAGCTTATAGGAGATTATTTTGAAGAAATATCCGATTTCCTGCCTGAAAGCGAGACAGAGCTTTACACTATTTTTGACAATGTAAGAAGGTCACTGGCGGGGATGTCCAAAAGCTGTGACGATGAGACTACTGTAGCCAAACTGGCCGATGAACTTGAAAGATTCAGGAGATGGTATTCCGTTGACAGCCGGGTTTTCCTTACTGATCTTGGCTCTGCCGGTGAGGAGGAAATGACCCTCAGAGATGCACTGGTATGTGCTCGTATGGAAGCCTTGGGCGGAGAAAAGTATCAATATGATTTTTCCGAATGCAGCGATTATCCACTGGACGAATACATCGTTTCTTTCGGAGATATGCTGGCGGCAGAGGATTCTGAGGAACAGGAATAAACGTAACAGCCGGTTTCAAAGCATCAATTTCACAAAGAACAGAAGACCTGCATAGTATGGTAAAAAAGCTATGGAGGTTTTTTATGGGTGACGATAGAAGGTTCGGCGATTGCTGCGAACCCAGGTGCTGTGAGCCACGCTGCTGCGACGATAACGACAACGGCAGCAATATCTGGCTCTTGATTCTGCTGATAATAATTTTCTGCGTTTTCTGCGGAGATAACAAGGGCGGGCTGTTCGGAGGACTGTTCTAGGGAGAACATATTCAACAAAATTCAAATGATTTCTGACGGGGAAAAAGCCCGTCAGATTTTTTGTTGTTAAAACTTCCGGCGCAGCATACACTTTAGTATGAAAGCGAAGGATTTTGAAAACAAACTTATAATGGCTGCGTCTCTGTGTTTTGCAGCTGCAATGGTGGTTTTTCCGGCGGTGACCGAGTCGGGCTCGAAGACTGCAATAGTCATCTGGGCCAACTCCATCGTGCCGATTTTACTGCCTTTTTTTATTTTCTCTGACTTTATTAAAAGAGTAGGAAATCCGGAAAGTCTGCCTCTGCGGATATATCCATTTGCCATGGCACTTATGTCCGGCTATCCTATGGGTGCGAAGATAGTGGGTGATCTGATGGCATCCGGCTGCCTGTCTCATGAAGAGGGAAAGCGTGTGCTCAGCTATTCTCTTGTTACTGGTCCGGCCTTTATCATAGGAACTGTGGGGGCTTTTATGGGAAATACCAAGGCGGCTGTGGCTGTGGCTGCGGCACATTATATAGGGGCACTTCTCAACGGCCTCATTTACAGGTGTCCGGCCTCGGCACG
>JALFXR010000115.1 GCA_022787405.1 Bacillota bacterium | reverse complement strand
GCAGTGCATCCGTCACCGAGTAGGACCTGCGAACTTGTTAACACATGCTATTGCGCACTATTGCGCGCGATAGCGCGCAACAGCACACCATTATATGCGAATACCAGTGAGTGGTCAATGTGCCACGGTTTGACGCTTACGAATATTAAAAAAAAACAACGTTAAAAGGTTGAATCACGTTGTTCTTAGGTTATTTCTGGTGTTAATTTACAGTTTAGGCAAGTTTGATGCTGTTTGAGTGACGAATTATGCTTTTTTTATAATAATTACCGTCTCATCTCCGTCAACATTTATCACGGCACCCCTGGAATCTCTCAGGTGCAGGTGGTCAATCGTCTCCGCAGATTCGACGTTGCTTATTATTGAAATATCAACATCGGGAAGGTTCAGGGAGAGTGTTATGCTGTGCCTGCGGCCTTTGCTTCTCCGGTCGTCAAGATAATCAAGGATGTTCTCCACGACTGTTTCTTCGTTGTCGCTGTGGCTTATGGTGCGGCTCAGATATTTCTTTCGGTATTCCGCGGGTGAATAGCCGAAGTACTTTCTGAAGACCGCTGCGAAATACCTGCTGGAGGAAAATCCGTATTTGTCGCTGATTTCGTAGATCGGAAGTCTGCTACCGAGTATATCCGTTTCCGCACGTTCGCATCTCATTGTGTTCAGGGCATTCTGATAGTTGTCGCCCAGCACTGCTTTGATGTAGTGTGACAGATAGGAGGTGCTTATGGCGAAATCCGAAGCCATCTTATCCAGGGTCAGCCGCTCGTCCAGATGTTCATACATATATATGTACATACTGTGAATTCTCAGAAGCTCGTTTTCGCTGTAGTCGGCAGGGCGGCCGTTTCTCGGGAAAGCCTCCACCTTCAGCTCGTTGAGGAAGGTTCTGATAATATTGTTGACGCTGATCATTATGATACGCTCCGGGGCGTTGCCGGCATACTGAGTTATCAGGGCCCGTATGTTTCCCGCCTGCTTCCAATATATGCCCGAATCATATTTCAGCGCCTCAGGCCACCATACGATAAATCCGTCATCGGCCAGATGTACCGTATCGCTTATGTGAACTGTGGCAATGAGAGCGTCTTCTCCGACAGCACTGATGGCATGCACGTCGTACTGGTTGATAGCTATGAATTCTCCGGGTGAGAGGGAAAATCTCTCGAAGGAGACTTTGACCTCCACCTGCCCGCTGAAGACATAGATGATCTCCAGACAGTCGTGCATATGAATCATCTGCTCCCTGCAAAGGCTGCAGGTGACAGAAACGTTCTCATACTTCTCGCCGAGCGGCGGGAAATCTATGAGCTGGTTTTCACGATACTTTTCTTTAATAATCATAACAGGATTATATCACAGGCTGCGACGGAAGTGACCGGCAAGCTTCGGAAGAATTCACACAACACTGAAGCAAGAAAGATTGAAGATCACAAAAACTGGGACGGCAAGCTGAACTATATCAAGGCGGGCTTCATGGCCTGCAGAGGCAAGGCGATAGCGGCTGACTATGTTGAACCGGACATGACGGACGATATTACTGCTGTCGTGACATCTCTGGGAAGTAAACTGAAGAATAGAGACGGATTCAGGAGGATTTCGCCTCATTTGAACTCACCGCAGCTGTATTTTGAATAGGCGATATGGTATAATTATTTTGGTATTTTTTACTTTAAATATCCTGCAAAGTAACCACGCAGCAATGGTTGGGATCTGATATTAAGGGAGAAAAGAAATGATTTACGAATTGAGACATTTTAACACACCGATTCTTCGTTTCACTGCAACTGAAGACAGCAGTACTCCTGAAATTGAAATCCTTTGGGTTAATGAAGATAAAAATACGTTGTTGCCTTTAGACCTGAATCTGTCAGGCGAAGGACTGGCAAAATGGCTTAAGCATAGAACGATTCCAAAGAATCGTGCTTATGTGAATAACTTCTTGAGTAAGTGCGGTCTGCATTTGAATCGTCCGATGAATATCATCAAGGTATCAAAAGGACTTTCTTTGAATGACTGCTACTGGGTAGTAGAGGAAGGTTTTGAAGGATCTTTTGAAAAATATAATCTGTATGATAACAGATTCAGCAAGGTTCTCGCATTGATTGCATTCACAGGATATGGCAGCAGCATCAGAACTTCCCTCGCATCCTGTCCTGAATTCACGACAAATGGAATGCTTCCGAAATGCTGGAGAAGAATCGATGGTGCCATTAAGTTGTATAAGGGAGGCACCACCGGCGGATATAATACAGGTAATGAACCTTATTCAGAATTTTATGTTGCACAGGTTGCAGAGAAGTTGGGTTTTGAACATGTTGAATACGGCCTTTCAAAGTGGAACGGGGAGCTTTGTTCCACATGCGAGCTGTTTACAAGTAAGAAATACTCATTCATGCCAATTGGAAGGATCGTAACCTCAGGCGGTATGAAAGCTGTAAGAGCGTATTACAAGGAATTAGGCGAAGATTATGTAAGTGCACTTAATGATATGCTGGTATTGGATGCAGTTATCTGTAATACGGACAGACATTTAGGAAACTTCGGGTTCTTGATTGATAATGAAACAAATAAAATTGCAGCCCCTGCACCGCTGTTTGACCACGGAAATGCATTATTCAACTACGCAGGACATGATGATTTAGAATCACTTGAAAATCTCAGTACATATGCAGAGACACTTCTGCCATGTGTATATGATGACTTCATCGGAACTGCAAAAGAAGTTTTGACACCAAAGCACCGTGAAGAGTTGCGTCATCTGATGAATTTCAAATTGAAGAAACATTCGAGATATAATCTTCCTGACAAGAGGCTGAAACTTATTGAGAAGATGATCCAGAAGAGAGCACAGATGCTTCTTGATAAGTAAGACGATTGTTATGCAATTTGGTTTTGAAACAGAGAACAAAGTTGCATTTTTAGCAGATTGACAATATAGTATATAAAAGAAATGGGGCCTGAACGGGCCCTATTTTCTTGACAAGGAGCGGTAAAGAATTGTATTCAATATACCCGTACGGGTATAAAATGACGTGCAAGAGAGTATAATATACCTTATCGGGTACAATTAATCGATAAACACTTGTGATTATACCTGAACGGGTGTAATATAAACGTATGAATAAGATAGCAGTATACGTAAAGGAAGAAAGAAAAAAAGCCGGACTTACTCAGGAAGAATTCGCAGTGCGCTCAGGACTGGGATTACGTTTTGTCAGGGAATTAGAACAGGGTAAGGAGACTGTCAGACTTGACAAAGTTAATCAAGCGCTGGCAATGTTTGGAAAAGAGGCTGTTCCCGGTAAAATAGGGGAGGATTAATCCATGATGGGGGAATATAGAAAAGGCCATGTTTTCATACAGAATAGCTATGCCGGCGTTATAGCTGAGACAGATGATGGCTATGTTTTTTCTTATGCTCTGGAATATTTGGACACTGAGAATGCAATACCGGTCAGTCTGACAATGCCTTTAAGCGCAGAGCCATATAAATCCAATGTTCTTTTTCCGTTCTTTGATGGCTTGATTCCGGAAGGATGGCTACTGGGTGTTGTCGAGCGTAACTGGAAAATTGATCCGCAGGATAGATTCGGATTGCTGCTTGCGGTGTGCAAAGACTGTATCGGAGATGTGAGTATAAAAAGCGAGGATGAAGTATGAGATGCTTGTATTGTGGGAAAGAGATAAAGGAAAGCGCTTCCGCACATGAAAAAGAGCATCGCTGGCACAGCAGATGCGTTAAAGCGTTCTTTGGTACTTCTCGAATGCCGGAACTCGATATTTCAGAAGAAAAACTTGAAGAACTTGCCAATACAACTGTTAATAAGGGATTAGCTGTTCCGGGGGTTCAGAAAAAGCTGTCATTGCATTTATCTACTGATACGGAGTACAGGCTCACAATTGTTGACTATCCTACGGGATACATTCTGAAACCGCAAACCGAAGAGTATGATAACCTGCCGGAATTCGAAAACCTGGCAATGACATTGGCTGATATTGCGGGAATAAAAACTGTACCAAATGCATTGATTATGAGCAACGGCACTTACGCTTATATAACCAGAAGAATTGATAGAAGTATTAATTCTGACGGTATGCAGATGTATGCTATGGAAGACTTTTGTCAACTTGCAGAAAGACTTACTGCAGATAAGTATAAGGGATCTTATGAAAAGTGCGGAAAGATAGTCAAGGATTATTCTATGAGGCCGGGGCTTGATCTTGCAGAGATGTTTACCAGAGTAATTTTTTCTTTCGTGATAGGAAATTCGGACATGCACTTGAAGAATTTCTCATTAAGGGAAGAAGAAACCGGCAGCAGAAGATTTCAATTGTCAGCAGCATATGATATGTTACCGGTAAATGTTGTTCTTCCTGAAGACAGGGAAGAATTGGCACTGACTTTGAACGGTAAAAGAAAGCGTTTAAGAAAACAAGACTTTTTGGCTTTTGCAGATAAGTGTGGTATAAACGAAAGGGCGGCAGAGAAGATGATTAGAAAAATATGTTCCTTACAAGAAGAATTCTTTGGCGCATGTGATGAGTCATACTTGCCGGACAAGTATAAAGAAGAAACAAAACACTTAATTGAAGAAAGAATAAAAGTGCTGAGAAAGTAAGTTATGAATGTATTTATAGGTATTATGCTTGCATTCGCAGGCATTGGATTTACAGACAAGGTGCTGGGCGGTAAGCTGGGGCTGGAGCCGAAGTTTGACGCCGGGCTGCATACAATGGGCGCAATGGTCATTCCGATTGTGAGTATCTGTACGGTGGGAACGGAGTTCATTCGACGTCACACGGATCAGATTATGGCCATGTCGGACAACCTGTTCTTTGATCCATCCATGATAATCGGCGCCATACTGGCACCGGACATGGGCGGGTATTTCATTTCCGGAGAGATTGCTGCGTCTCCGCAGCTTCTGGTTTTAAGCGGAGTGGTGCTGGGGACTTTGCTGGGACAGGCAATTACCTTCCAGTTGCCGGTCTTCATGTCATCCATCGAGAAAGAAGATTACCCGTATATGTTCCGCGGATTCATTGTCGGAATCATTATGATACCGGTAGGTCTTCTGGTGGCAGAGCTTTTGCTCCGTATGGAGATCGGATTGTTCATGCGTCAGTTTCTGCCGATTCTTCTGGTCTGCCTCCTGCTCGCACTGTGCCTGTGGAAGATTCCGGAAGCAACAACCCGGTTTTTCGCCGGATTCGCGAAGCTCATTAACTGGATGTTTTATCTGATGTTCGCGGTGGCGGTTATCGGAGTGTTCATCCCGGGGCTCGCTTATGCCGGCCTTGACTCGGTGGAGGAGGCTGTGCTGATTGTATTTAAATCCGCAGTCATC
>JALFXR010000087.1 GCA_022787405.1 Bacillota bacterium | reverse complement strand
CAGGACATTTACAACTATATGGCTCTGCTGATTAAGAATCACAGAAAATTTCAGAAGAATGTTGTGAGTGATAATAAGGAAAAGCCAAAGGAAATCAAACTATCTGATGAAGATGGAGACGGCATATGGACTACCAGAATTCCGTTAACAATCAGCAATGCCTGCTCATATAAAGTGGTGAAGGACGCCAATAATCCGGAAAAAGTCATTGACGGAGTGACACTTAAAATAGTCGAAGAGGGTGGCAAAAAATATTATGAATTCCGCTGCGAAGGAGAACCGGATACAGCAAAGACCTATACAGCCTTTAAGATGATTCAGGGAAGATCGGATATATCCAATATGCTGGTATGGGAGTGCAAGGACGGAGCCGGACATGTGCAGTCCCTTGCCACAGGCTATGCAGACCCGGTACCGTTTTTCTTTAAATTTGCAAAGGACATCCCGGTACCTGAAGGTGAAGAACCGGAACCTGATTATTTTCCATCCTTTGAATTCCCGGTACATAAAGATGACTTAAATCCGGGCTGGGATGGAGATAAATGTACACCTATGGGAGATGCCACACTGGCGGCAACTTACGTGCTCTACCGTGACGGAACAGAGGTTGACAGAGTGACTTTAAGTGAGTATGGCGAGACCAAAACATTGGTGGACCAGCCGTGGGAAACACCGGAGGATTTAACCAGGACCGAGAGCGGTTCATATAACCATATCGAAACAGATGGCGAAGGCAATGTAACTCATGCCTGCACTGTAGCGCCAACGGAAATCAGGTGGACAGGAACGCACACTTATACTATTAAAGAAATAAGGCCGGACGGCAGATTTATAGAGCCGGACGCTTATAATGGCAGCCGTGAGTACACAGTAAGCTACTATGCGGAGACATATAATGCTCAGACCTGCGTGAATAATCCACCGGCATGGTCAGAGATAAAATACAAGGTCAATTTAAATACCGTAACCGGAGATGGTGGAAATACCGCTGAAGGGCTTGATGTCAAGGATAATCTTTCAGAGATTATTTCTCTGCTAAACCAAGAAACCTTTATCAATGACTGTTACCGTGGAAAGGTCACAATCTCCAAGTCTCTTGAAAGGGAGGACCCGTTTAAAGATAACCCAATGGGAGGACATCCTGATTCAGTCAGATCTGAATGGAAGATGTACCTTCAGTCAGGCGGCTACGAAAATCATAAATACATAAGATTCGTGCGAGAAGCAGATCTGGTAGACGGAACCTCAGTGTACAGATGCGTCCGTGATACATCCGGGACCAGCAATGACGACGAGAACCTTGTTATAGGGACTAATGGCGATATGGTCATCTATGATATACCATACGGCAGATACTGGGTAGAGGAAGTGGTGACTGACGATGCTTCCTATGTAAAGGAAAAGTTCGAAGTCACTATTGATGAACATGGCGGGATCTATACGCCGGATAAGACTTACGACAACCGCTACGATTATAATCTCAGAGATAAAAAGAAAACCAATGTCATAAAAGTCATAAAGACAGATGGTGAAACCGGCAAGCTGGTAAGCGCAGATGAGAACGAAAGAAATGCAAAATTCTATATCAGATATAAAGGAAATCCTGATAATACCGATGCACAGAACAGGGCTCTTGCGGACTATAACAGATTCCTGCCGAATGCTCCGAGCATAACAGCGGACGGACCTTTTGAATTTGAAGCAAATAGAAACGGCGAAATAGTTATAGACTATGAACTCCCATATGGAATCTATGAAATACTTGAGTGGACACTTCCGGAAGGATATTTTGCTGGAGAATATGACGAAACAGGGGATGCGACCTCACATGACTACGGTAAAGTCGAGGAAGGACAGAGGAAGGCACTTTCAGGCTCAGAGTGGAGTGACCTTGTGACAATCTATAATGCTGAAGGGGAAAAAGTTTCATACAAGGACGCCTCAGAGTATACGGTTGATGAGGTTTTCAACTCATATACCTTCGAGGTTACCAGACAGCAGCTTCATACAGACGGCAATTTCGGACAGCTTGTAACTTATGATGGGGATATATCGGCAGCTGACAAATCATATAATTCAAAGCTCTATCCTTACACCGCATATTATAAGGCAGTTGCCATGGCCAACAATCAGGTGAAAGGCAAAATTGAGATTGAAAAGACCGGAGAAATACTCTCGGGATTCATTGAGGAAACAGTTTTAGGACATAGGGTATTTAAGCCTGTATATGGAGCATATGAAGCTCTGAAAGGGGCAGTTTTCGGAATCTTTGCAGCGGCAGATGAACGGCTTAAAGACGGCAACGACGGTCCTGAGATTTACGATGCTTCCACAAATGAAGTAATTGATATCACAAAGAATAAGTCAACACACTTTGGAAATCTCACAGAGACTATAACAGGGCTTCTGGGGAAATTGTTTGGAACTGCAGAGACATATGAAACAGGAACCTATGACCATGAATCAGGTGCAAAGCTCTGGTACTTTAAAGACAGAGAATCAGGTCATGGGGGAACGGACGGTGAGGAGAACCATTATACAAGAATGTATGTCTCACCGGAGCAAAAGGATACCACATATTCATACACCTACGAGACAGGTGACGGCGAATACAGCTATCGCTACGATGTGACTGTAATCATGAATTATCAGGCAGGAGGAAAGAACATTACCGATGTAAATGTTATCAAGACCACAACTGCAGGTGATGGATATAAGGAGGTTATACCTCTGACCCTGCCGGAAGGAAGTGTGGGAGATAACATACTATCCCCAATAGAAAACTATCTGGGGATGGCATCACCTGACGATACTACAAAGACCAGCAGGCTGACGGTGACTGACAAGACATACATATACGAGGCCGATGGCGAAGAAAACTTCCAGAAGATGGCCGTACAGATTTACAAAGCATCATTCGTTCAGGAAGCAGAAACAGACGATGGATTTACTTTCAGCTGGGATGGTTTTGAGGTAGCCGCAAAAGCAGATTATGTAGCAAAGAATGCAGTAACTGTAATTACAAAGCAGGCAGACAGTATAGCAGCAGTAAAGGATGTCGGAGCAGGCTTTACGTACACTGATGAAGGAAGAAAAACCATATTTACAGCAGAAGAACCTGAAGCACCTGTATATTTTCTTTCCCGTGACGGTGTAAAGACAGAAATGTACTATGCCGGAGGCGTGATGAAGGCCACAGTTGAAATCCCGCAGGCGGCAGTGGAGTCTGATTATGAGCATATTGTACCGGTGCTTAACTTCAGGAGAATGGAGGAAGGCGGAGCAGAAGATAACATACTTGACTGGTATTCAAAGCTTACACCTTCCAATCCGGCGGAAACCTTTGAACCGGCCATCGGCATAAGTGTGAAAGTAACAAGAGTCGCGTCAAACATTGCAGGACAGGCAGAAAAGTATGTCATAGAAATCATCTCTAATCATGGGGAAGATGCTCCCATGGTCATTACCTTTGCAGATGGTTACAGCATGACAATGTATGCAGATACCTCAGCATCGGGAAATGGTGTGGGCGTCATAATCCTTGACAGCATATACAGGACCACAAGATACACCATGAGCGAACTTGTGGAAACTATAACTACCGATGATGAAGGCAAAGCAGTAAGCTCGCCTTTGCCACTTGGTACATACATAATACGTGAGCTTAAAGCTCCTTCAGGATACGTAACAGACGATAAAGATTATCTGGCAGAACTTAAGTACAAAGACCAGTTCACACCTCTCGTATGGCAGATTTTAAAGAATAAGAACGAATATTTTTCCGTGGAAATAGACCTGAGTAAGGTCTTTGAAACTGCTTATGAAAGCGGAGTATTCACAGCAAACGGCGGAGCGATATTTGGACTTTACAGTGCGGATCTGATAGACAGCGGCAGGAAAGATGCAGAAAGCATTAAAGGAAAGATTCCGGCAGATACATTGCTGGATGTAACATCTGTAGGCGCTGACGGTAAAGCCAAGTCAACTATAAAGCTGCCATATGGAACGTACTATATCAAAGAACTGACCACTCTCTCCACAC
>JALFXR010000060.1 GCA_022787405.1 Bacillota bacterium | reverse complement strand
ATTCCCGCCTCCATATTTTTTCAGGCAGTGGGCGGAACCGGCAACACCAAGGCCGCATTCCTGCTGGAATCATTTTCCCTGATTGCATACACAGCCTACTGCACCGTCATCATAGGCATAATGAAATCGGATGTGGCAATGTGCTGGACAGCCGAAGGCATTTACGGAGCCATAATGGCCCTTACTTGCGGGATCTATCTTCGCAGCGGACGCTGGAGGAGCAAAGCCATATAGGTCTTAATTGGATGCAACGATATACGAGCAGTACTTAATTACTATAATAATGTCGAATCGCCAAAGAAATCCTTAAAATAACGCATATTTTGCGACGTTTTGACCTTGTGTAGATCCTTCGTTCTTCAGGTGTCTCTTCTCCCCTAAATCCCCTCGGGGTTATATATGTGGCATAATACAAACTTTCAACGCTTTAGCCAAGTTGTATGAGCTTAGTTTGTTTTGTATTTCCTGCTCCATTGTGTACAACATAGAGAACGTGGCTTTTTCGGGAGGAATCGAGCAAAGAATAATTCCCGTACAATCTGCCTTCACACCATTTTCATACATCAGAAATGGTTCCGGATATACATCGTTTATAAAAACCGGATAGAACTCCTCCTCATTTTTATAGCCTAACGATTCACATATTCCATAAGAAATAGCATCAAGTTTATTAAGTTCCCGTAAAACAGCATCATACTGTCGAGAATACTGCTTATCCCCGTATTCTGAATAGAATTCCTTAAGCATCGGAGTTAAATCACTCGTTAACAGTTTGGCATTAAGCGTTGCCATAATCTTATTCCCTCCCAGTATGTAATAATCATAAACTCCCTGAGGGGCATAATTCTCCATAGTATCGCCACAACGCCTTATTCTTCTGTATTGTTCCTCAGGAAGAACCATACTCTTCAATAATTGGATAACAATTGTATTCATAACATTTTTAAAATACTTTTATAATTGCAAGAGTTCAATGTCCATTTCGCCCTTGTTGATGCGCACAATCGTACAGCAGTACTGCTTGAAAACTTCAGATTTTGCAAGCGTCTCCGTCGTTTCTTTTTTGTAAAGTTCCGATGAATTATTGGCAACACAAAGGGAATTGGCCTAAAATTATCTCACTGAATATCAATAGGTTGAGTGCCTATATCAAGACTCTCAGAGTCATTATTGGCAATTTTCATCAAAGCCTGAACTCAGACGGTATGCCAAGTTGTTCATATAACTCATCTCTGAGCTGTAAAGCCTTTTGACTGACAACTCGGTTGCCTGCTGATGCATTGCGGATGCGGCTTGTCTGCGAATCCCAGGTGGCCTTGTCGATATTTATCCTTATGCGGCACTTTTCTATAAAACCTTCCTGCAGTTCTTTATGAGCCCAGAGTGTTGAGGCTAAAGCATTTACTATTATTATAACATAACGCTGCTTTTTCTCTTTGGCTTCCAGTTTCATAGATTCAAAGCAGTCAGCTTCGTCATTCAGGAACTTTAACAGAGATATGGCTGTAACGGGATTTTCAAGATAATCATTCAGTATGTCAACAATACTCTCAGCCTGTGTCAGATTGAAAAGGTGTGAACTTATGTACTCCGCATCTCCTTCTCGCAAGAAAAGCCCTGCCTGTTCGATTGGAGGACTTAATGTTTCTACATAGGCAGAAAGGGCAATATTCCCTACATATAATTCTTTCCCCTGATAATACATCTCAAGTTGCACAGTTCAATAGATAAACAGAAACAATAATAAACAAAAATAGTAATAAGAAATTATAATTAGCCTCAGATTATAATTAGTTTTTCGAGGTAAGGCTTTTCAAGACCATTCCAGACTCAATATTTTTCCAGGCAGTGCAAGGTGCGTAACAGGGATATCTATGATGGGGTTGGCGAATACTACCGCATGGTCTCGCACGAAATCAATATGCAAGGCTACTACCGCTGATATCATTTATGGATTGGCAACTCGTTATTTTGGTTGCTGCAGACAGTGGAACATGTTTGGAATTTAGTAATAAGCTGATGCAATGAAAGTGCGTGGAATAAATAGAAATTGTGTAAATTTGTTAGTCGTATCGGACGAAAATAATACAAGATTTGTATGAAAGAGAAATTATCGGTGCAATACAACGATGCCGTAAAGCAAATTAAGACTGCAATTCTGCAGAGTCAGGCAAAAGCCCTGAAGGGTGTAAACCAAGAACAGCTTGCTTTGTATTATGGCATCGGCAGGTTCATCTCATACAATAGTCGTGAGGGCTTTTGGGGGAAAGGAGCAATTTCGACAATCAGTGAACAGCTGAGCCGAGAACTTCCTGGTTTGAGGGGATTCTCCCCATCCAATCTCAATCCATGCGTGCATTTTACGAAGAGTGGGAATCGCTTGCAGTAAATTCGCCAGTCGCGACTGGCGAATTACAAAGTGCTGATTCTGAGAGAACTGAAAATCGGCAGTTACAACTGGCGAATTTCTCAGGCTTTCCTTGGGTGGCATTTTTGAGCATCGGATTCACACATCATTGCACAATTCTCACAAAGGTGAAAGATATCGAAGAAAGGAAATTCTACATACAACTTTGTGCTGATTTAAGCCTTTCGGTTGATGCTCTTGAGAGGAAAATCGCTGAAGATGCTTTTCATAATCAAGGGAAAATGCCGAATAATTTCGGGACAACCATTCCGGATTATAAACAAGCGTTTCAGGCAATCCAGATGTTCAAGAACGAATATCTTCTGGATTACATCAATGTAGAACAGTTAGGCGAAAGGGATGAAGATATCGATGAGCGTGTTATAGAGAACGAGATAGTCCATAATGTCAAGAATTTCATTATGACATTCGGGCGCGGATTTTCATACATTGGGAATCAAGTCCATTACGACAAACTCGGACACGACCACTGGGTGGATCTCCTATTCTTCAATCGTGTGCTGAAATCTCTGGTAGTGATCGAATTGAAGAAGGGGACCTTTAAACCGTCATACCTTGGGCAGCTTGCCGCATATCTCCGTGTTCTGGATGACGAAGAAAGAATCGAAGGCGAAAATTCCTCTCTTGGAATCGTCCTTTGTAAAGATGCCGACCGCGCTTATGTCGAATATGTCCTGCAGGACTACACCAAACCTATGGGAGTTGCGACATATAAGTCAAGCCAAGAGCAATTGAAAGATCTTCTTCCTGATGAGGAGGAGATGAAAAAACTCCTGTAGCCTATGTCCTCCCACCACCTCATATAAAACTCAGCGTCAACGCCAAAGTCAGCGTCTCCGACTATACGTATAAGTTACATAAAGAAGGGGAACTGAGCCGTGATGCGGTTGTTTCCAAAATGGAAATAACCACTCATCGTGGAGCCATTGATGATAAAACTCAAACTCATAGCGTAGACATCTATCACTTTGATGCGATAATAGAGGAATTCAATACTTGATTTTGAAATAGTCCAGGGAAGACTTGTATGCATCCTGCGCCGCCAGACAAGTGTCGTAGAGATATCCGTTGACCTTTCCCCATTCCTTGAGCCCGCGATAATAGTAGAACTTCAGCTCTTCAGTTATGATGAACGGAACGATGCTGTGTGCAAGGCACTCCTTGAACATAAGAAGTCTTCCGACCCTGCCGTTACCGTCCTGGAAGGGGTGTATGCGCTCGAACTGGCAATGCAGATCGATGATGTCTTCAAGTGTCACGGGAGTTTTTGCATTGTAGCTTTTCAGCAAAGCTGCCATCTTTTCGTGGACCTTCTCTGGAGGGCAAGTCTCGTTGCCGCCCACCTCGTTGGGAAGTTTCTTATAGTCTCCCACTTTGAACCATGACTTCAGACTGTCGCTTGTGCCGGATTTAAGAAGAAGGTGGAGCTGCTTTATCATCGCCTCCGTTGGTCTGTCAAATGCATGGTCAATGATGTAGTCTATGCAGCGGAAGTGATTGGTAGTCTCAACGATATCATCAATCTTCACAGCTTCGTCCGTGATGCTGATGGTGTTTGTCTCAAAGATATATCTGGTCTGTTCTTGGGTCAGACGACTGCCTTCAATATGGTTGGAATTGTAAGTAAGGTCGATCTGCGTCCTGTGGTATATGCCA
>JALFXR010000246.1 GCA_022787405.1 Bacillota bacterium | reverse complement strand
TCAGCACTCCTGTTCACCTCCGATACGAGTATATCTCGTATCGGCAATATTTGTCTTGGAGTGGACCCTTTTTCAATCAGATTTCTCGAATTAATGGCCCCTTTTTAAATTAGCATATACAACAATTCTGATGTATATCAGCAGGTTGCAGCTGCAGAAGCTGCTGCTGATATACGGGTGGCAATCGATGCTCTGTCAGCTTCGCAGAAGGATCTGATTCGGAAGATATTTGATGAAGGAATGAGCATAAAGGATTACGCGGCGGTCTGTGGGGTGGAGCCGACTGCCATATCCCATAGAATAGAGACGATAAGGAAGAATCTGAATGCGATATTGAAGTAAATATTTTTTTTAGAAATTTAATAATTTATCCTCACTTTTTGCCCTTCTCGTGGCCTATAGGTGAAAGGACTTATCAAACAGGTCCTAAACGAAACTTGAAAACCGAATACACAAGAGCAAGATACTTTTGCTATACGGCTGAGCATGTTCAATCAGCGCGCCATGACCTACTTCGGTAGAGAGCGAGTAACTGTATGGTTGTAAAGGCAGGTGGCGCCTGTCCGGTGCAATGACCCGTATAGACTATAATGATACTTCCGTCCAGTCACAGCCCTGCCCCAGGCAGGAACACGCAATGAGGGCGGCTTCGGGAGAACCTCGAGGGGGCTGATTGCCCATGGATGCGGGATGCCAACTGCCGCCTTGATTTCTTCCCTTATCAATCCGGGGTGTCGTGGACAAATTGGATTAAATATATACCGGTCATCAAGACCGGTTGTACATCCATAAAGTGTTCCCTACTTCTTATTTGTTACAAGGAGGACGAAAATGACAAATGAAAACAATTATCATGTTGAACCTGCATGGGATGAGAACGATGACCTGGCTGTGATAATGGATGCGGTACTTAACGCTCCCGGCTTAAAGAAGGCCTACCACAAAGCTCCCGATTGCAACTGGATAATGCTTATCGGAGATAAAGAGATGGAAGAAGGCATCAATTCCCTTCCGTCCTTAGAGCAGGAGATTCTTAAACTGTTCTTTCTTGAAGGAATGCCGATGTTGGATATTGCTTCAAGGCTGGATATGTCACTGGAACTGGTGCATGACCACATTATTTCAATGAAAGTGAGATTAAGATGCCATGTATAAAGAAAAACCGTTCAAAGTCCGGCAGGGTGATGTCTACTACGTGGATTTCCCGGACAGCGTAGGCAGCGTTCAGAAAGGCATAAGACCGGTACTGATAACCCAGAACAACAGGCTCAACAGAAACTCAACTACGTTTGTTTGTGCACTGGTAACAAGCCAGATTAAAAGACTTGACCTCAAAGAACATGTGATTCTTCCACAGCTGAAAGGTTTGCCGAAGAAATCAATGGTAATGGCTGAGCAACGAACAACTGTAGACAGAAAGCAACTCATAGACTTCAGAGGTCGTGTAAGCTGGCTGACATATATGAAGGTTAACAGTGCAATACGTAGATGTGAACGAGCTGACAAAGCTGAATATTTCCGGAATTGGTAGGATGCGATTTTGAAATTCGCATCCTACCTGTTTACATCGCAATTGATTATTATGTGGATACATTCCGCGGAAAGGTGAAAACATGAACATCATGCAACAGCGAGCAATTGAGCGACTAAATGGCAAACAACGTCTAAATGGCTCCGGCTCAAATGACATGGATGAAAGGCCGGTATACATTCTCACACCTGATGTCATCATGTATGATGTTCAGGATGTGATGAAAATGACAGGCTACAGCAAGAAAACAGTATTAAAACTCTTCAATGATCCCGAGCTGCCGAAGCTGAATATCGGTAGAAAACTTCTTGTCGAGGCACATGCACTCATTGACTACTGTGCGAGAAGCCACGACAAGGACGAGGACGATTACTGGAGAGATGTATAGGAGAAAGACAATGGCAAAGACTAAAAGGACCACATACGGTTCCGGTTCATTCAGGAAACGTAACAATAAGTATGAGTATCGTGTCTCATTCAAGGATGAAACCGGGAAACTCAGGTACAAATCATTCACCGCGAAGACCAAGGGGGCTGCTATCAGCGTGCTGAACAGTTCTTTCTTGAACTTGAACGCACTAAGAAAGGTATCAGCGCAGGTGATACAATCCCGAAGATAATGAAAGATAAATATGAGAATGATTTCCAAATGAACTTCATAGCGGAGCAAGGTTATAGCAGAAATCTCGAGCATCTTAAGATTCTTGAATCCTACCCTATCGCAGATAAACCAATATACGAAATTACCGTTGAGGATATAGAGGCATATTTAAGAAGTATAGTCCACTACTCTAACAGTGTAATCGGGAAGCTATATCTGCAGCTTAAGCAGGCCTTCAAGGAAGGTGTCCGTCGCGGATACATCACGGAGAACCTTATAGAAATTCATGATATCAGAAAGCCCAATTCCAACAAGACCACAAAAAAGGTGCGCGGGCTTACCGAAGCGGAACAGCAGGCCTTTGTTAAAGCTCTCGAAGAATACCGCGTGCCTTCACACGGTCAGAACTACAAGCAACAGCTGCTGATCGAACTCTACACGGGGATGCGTATGGGAGAAATAAATGCGCTTGCGCCGTCAGATGTGGATTTTGCAAGAAACATTATACATGTTCATAAGACCGTGTCCCGGGGGCTTGACAGCAGGTCCTTCATAAGCGACACAGCCAAAACTGAAGCCGGTAACAGATACGTTCCTATTAACAATATGGTAAGACCGATATTGCAGGAAGCGATAAAAGATATGAAAAAGAATACCGACGGTGTAATATTCTATGATCACCGAGGCAAGAAGCTTGTGGATACAGCTCAGGTCTGCAGCTACTTCAATCGAGTATGTGCAAAGGCCGGAATAAACATCACAGGTCAGCATTGTCTGCGACATACCTGTGCCACTAGATGCATTGAGGCCGGCATTTCGGCGGTTGTTTTAAAGTCCTGGCTTGGCCATACCGATATCCATGTAACTCTCGATACCTACTCAGATGTATTTGACAGACTGAACCACAAATCCATCGAGCAGTATGAAAACTATATGGCAACAAATCAATTCTAACAACTACACACTTCATCTTCTTCTCACTAAAAGCTCTACCTTCATTTGCTCCTTTCAGAAGGTAGAGCTTTTTACATGCACAGAAATTTATAGATTGAAAATGCGAAATAATCGCGGAGAGTGCGAGGATATAGGTTATACTAGATTAGAATATAGCGGAAAAATCGAGGATTTACAAGCAGATATGGGATTATGGGATTTCGACTTTTTGGCTCCCTGCAAACCCAGTGATTTCAAGGCTTTGAGGATTTTACAACTGTGTCCTCCGTCGGCATCGGGATAGAGAATCTCCTGTTCCCCGGTGAAGACTGCGGCTCTGGCCTTGAGGATCTCGTGAAGCTCGTCGGTGGTCAGCGCGCAAAAGCTTTTGATCGTGAATTCTCCGGTGCATTGACGTCCTGATATATGACCATCTCCTCGAGGGTTTCCGAGTGTCTGGCTGTGTTCATGTTCATGTTTTGATTGTAACACTTTTTTTGGGTTTTACAAAGTCGATGTGCGTTGTAGAATAGAATAGCGGAGGAAATCAATGCAGGACATGACACAAGGCACCCCGGTCAAGGTTATCGTCAGGTTTACGATACCGATATTGCTGGGGAACATCTTACAGCTCACATACAATCTGGCGGACACGAGAATCGTCGGATCATTCATAGGAGATCATGCGCTGGCAGCCGTTGGGGCAACAGCGACCATGTTCTCTCTCTTTGTGTACTTTTTCATGGGACTTGCCAACGGTTTTGCCATAGCAACGGCGAGATATTTCGGAGCCGGAGACATGGAAGGCGTTCACAAATCATTTGTGGCGGCGCTGGTAATGGGCATCGGCCTTACAGTGATCATATCCATAGTCATCGAGCTTCAGATGAATCCGTTCCTGAGGTTTCTCAACGTCCCCGATGAGATACTGGCAGATTCACGACTTTACATA
Source organism: Bacillota bacterium (assembly GCA_022787405.1). Taxonomy (GTDB): domain Bacteria; phylum Bacillota; class Clostridia; order Peptostreptococcales; family Anaerovoracaceae; genus SUG1106. The sequence goes on along the minus strand of JALFXR010000246.1, from coordinate 3,303 downwards.
CGAATAGTCATCGCCGGTCTGGTGATTACGATGATATACGACGTTCTGCTGGCATCGGCAAGAGCCATCGGAGACAGCGTGACACCGCTGCTCACGCTCATCGTTTCAGTAGGCCTGAACATTGTCGGAGACATAATACTGATAGTCGTTTTCGGAATAGGCGTGGCGGCAGTTGCGATAGCCACCATAGCTGCTCAGTTCATAACTCTGATAGCCTGCGGCATATATCTGTTGCGCAAGTATCCTTTCTTCAGATTCGACCGTGAGGATTTCAAGAATCTCGAGCTGCCGATGATGAAGAGCATGATGCTCAGCGGTCTTTCGATGGCATTCATGGGGACTTTGATCGCCATAGGTTCACTGGTTCTTCAGACGGCAATCAATCTGCTGGGCTCATCATATATCGTAGCTCAGAGTGCTGCCAGAAGAATCACCGATGTGCTCATGACGGTATTCGTTGCTGTCGGCAATGCCATGGCGCCGTATTGCAGCCAGAACCTGGGTGCCGGCAGATGGGACAGAATCCGCGCAGGCATGAAGGCGGGATATGCCATAACCTGTTCCTGGTGCGCCTTGGTGCTGATAATCGTATGGCTATTCGCCTCGACGATGATAAGTCTCGTGACAGGAAGTCACGACCAGGTGATGATAGATGCGGCAACACTGTATCTCAAGGTCGATTCGGCGCTTTATGTGCTTGTTGCGATCATATTCACAATCAGATTCTCGATGCAGGGAGTGGGGGACAAGGTGACGCCTCTCGTTTCCAGCGGCATTGAGATGATCGGCAAGATAATAATGACATACACATTGGTTCCTGTGATGGGTTACATGGGTGTAATCCTCGTTGAACCGATTACATGGATATTCATGATTATTCCACTGATCCGGAAGGTAAGAAAATGGGAAAAGTAATTTTTTATGATGTTGACGGGACGCTGTTTCGACGTGAAATCCGCATCCCGGAGAGCACTGTCAAAGCAATAAAGGAATGTGATCGTCAAGGCCACAAAGCAATTCTCTGCACGGGACGAGGTGCCTGCACGCTGCCGGCAGAGGTTGATGACTTGCCGCTTCACGGACGAATCTGCCAGTGCGGCACATACGTATCGCTAAATGGCGATGTGTTGACAAATGCCGGGGTGAGCGGACCGGACTGCAGAGAGATTCTGAGGATTTTGCACGAATACAACTGTCCGTTTTTCGTGGAGAATACCGACCATTATTACGTGGATCCCGACTTCGCACCCGGCTCATTTAAGGACATACTGCAGGTGATGGAAAAGAATTATCCGGGGAAATACTGCCCCGTAAGCCAGCTGCCTGATTTCATCCAGAAGATGACGGGATATCCGGAGGACAAGAGCATTTTGCCTGAGATGAAGGAGGTTCTGTCTCCTTGGTTTAACGTGATTATTCATGACGAATACGAGTACGTGGAGATCACCCTGAAAGGCTACACGAAGGGTACGGGAGTCCGTCAGATCCTTGAGGGACTTGGAGCTGCGAAGGATGAAGCCATAGCATTCGGTGACAGCGGCAACGACATACCGATGCTTGAAGCCGTGGGACTGGGAATCGTCATGGGCGATGCACCGGAGGAGTTGAAGGCTCGCTACCGCGTCACCGATTCAATATATTCCGACGGAATAGCCAAGGCGCTGATCGGCCTTGGTTTGATTGACGGAGCCGTCTGCCATATCCCATAGAATAAAGAACCCCCGGTCATACCGGTTTCTATCAATTATTTCTGTAACAGCCAGTCCGCTATATCATGAATCTCAATTCCCTGATAGCTGTACTTAGGATGTTTTGTTCTGGCAATAATCATTTTCGGATATGCATCCCTGATTTGAAGCAGCGGGGATGTTTCTCTTTCAAAAGTCTGTTCTCCGGAGATGTCATCACTGACCTGGATATACATTTTTTCACTGCCGCGCTGTGCAACGAAATCCACTTCTTTCTGATAAAGCTTGCCTACATATACATCATATCCTCGACGCAAAAGTTCAATACAAACCATGTTTTCATAAACTCTTCCATAGTCCATGTTTCTGTTGCCGAGCAACGCATAGCGTATTCCGGTGTCACACAGATAGAATTTCTCTGAGCTTTCAAGGTACTTCTTGCCCCGGATATCAAAACGTTTAATATCGTAGAACACAAATGCGTTACACAGATACTTGATATATTTACCTACCGTAACATGATTGGTAGGTGTTTTACTGGCAGTTAACAGATTACTGACTTTATTAGGTGAAGTCAGATTACTGATATTATCCATCAGAAACTCACCCAGACGCTGCAGAACCAGTGTGTCCGGCAGAGCATACTTCTGCGCAAGGTCTCTTGTCACAATAGTATTATAGACTTCCTTGATATAGTTTATGCGATCGTTTTCTGTTCCGTATGCATAAGAACCGGACAGGCCACCTTTAACAGTATATTCATCAAAGAGTTTGTCTATGTCTGAAATGTCATCGTAATACCGGCAATATTCACGGAAACTGAAAGGAAATACATGTATTTCAATGTAACGTCCTGTGAAAAGTGTAGCTAAATCTGCACTCAGTAAAAATGCGTTTGAACCTGTCACATAGATATCATATTTCCCCCTTGAATGGAGACTGTTTATTGCAAGCTCGAATTTTGGGCACATTTGAACTTCATCTACAAAAAGATAATTTGTCTTCCCTTCCTGATAATGGTCTTCCACATAGGAATGCAAAGCGTGATATTCTTTGATTTCTTCATATTCCAGATCCATGAAGTCTATAAAAATAATATTAATGTTTTCACAGTTTTCCTTCAGGTAGTCCACATAAGCCTGCATCAGTTTAGATTTGCCGCAGCGACGGATTCCAGTAATGATTTTGATATCAGGAGTTCCGTTTAATTCAATAATCCTGTCCAGATATTCATTTCTTGTAATGGTTTTCATATGGCACCTGCTTTCGAAACTTCAAAAAAATTCATTTTTTGAAAGTGGGTCTTTGCGTTAATTATAGCGTGCATAAATATTATGTGCAACAATTCGCTTTCGTAAACGTAAAATTTTTTATTTTTTGCCTTCCTCGTGGCCTATAGGTGATACGATATGTAGTCTGCGGCATACCTTTGCGACAGGATGCATTTGGGTAGAGCTTTTTACAGCACTGAAATTCTGCGTTTTAAATGCGAAATATTAACGGAGCATTCCTGTAATATGAAATAGCACCAGTTGAATAAAAAGAGACCACACGGTTTATTAAGGTCATCTGGCGGATGAAGCTTAATACAACGGAGGTCTCAAATGAATTATAC
>JALFXR010000227.1 GCA_022787405.1 Bacillota bacterium | reverse complement strand
AGCTTCTTCCACCGTCATATGCAAAGTGCAGCCTGCGGCCTTTACATGACCGCCGCCGCCAAGCTCAGAAGCTATTGCAGCCACATCTCCGCGGCGCTTTGCTCTCAGACTCACTCTGATTACTCCCGGCTCTTTTTCTTTAACAAAAGCAGCATATTCCACACCAGAAATACTTCTGAGATTTTCAATGACACTGTCTGTCTCAAAAGGTTCTGCTCCGATTTCATCCATATCTGCCATAGTTATATATGCTATGGCACCTTTTCCATTTCCGAAGATTTCGAGAGTGGAAAGCGCTCTTGTGGTTATCATCAGCTTCTCCGGTCTTTCATTTTCGTATATTTCCACGCTGACCTTATTTGTATCTACCCCCAGATCGAAGAGTTCTGCCATTATAACGTGGCAGTTCTTCGTGGTGTTGGAATACTGAAAATTGCCCGTGTCAGTAGTAATTGCCGCAAAAATCGCCTCTCCAGTCTCAACATCAGGTTTAACACCCATTGCCTTTATAAGCGCGTATATAAGCTCACCTGTGGCCGCCGCCTTCGGATCTACGTAATTGTAGTCGCAAAAACAATCTGTAGTACCATGATGGTCTATGCACACTGTGGTCTGCGCCGAATCAAACTTGCTCCTGCGAATTGGAAATCTGCTGTAGTCTCCGCAGTCCACGCATACGGACACGTCCGGATCTTTTATAACCGACTCATCGAATGTAAAGTACCCTCTTCCCATGAATCTCAGATTTGCGGGCAGCTGATCCTCAATTAGTATATATGCGGTCTTACCCAGACTTCTCAGTCCGTGACAAAGGGCCGCTGCCGAACCGGCAGCATCTCCGTCAGCATTGATATGCGGATATATAAGAATATTCTCCGCTCTGAGCAGAACATCTGCAATTTCTTTAAAAGTATTATTAGCCATTATTCTTCTGTGTCCTTCTGATAGCTGTCAAAATCAATGTTGTCAAGAATTTCGTCTATATGTCTGCCGTAATCCATAGAGTGATCCGCTCTGAAGATCAGCTCGGGAATATGACGCACCTTTACCTGTCTTGAAATTTCTTTTTTCAACAACCCCTTGGCGCTGGAAAGGCCGGCAAGAACCTCCTGCTCCTTCCTTTCCTTTTCCTCCGGGTCTTTGCTGAAATTAAGCACGGAAACATAGCAGGTGGCGTAGCTGCCGTCGCTGGTAACTTCGACACCGGATACGCTGACCATGTTTCCTGTCAGTCTGGGGTCCTTAATGCCGCTGATGAGCATTTCGCTGACGATTCTGCGAATCTCCTCCCCCAGCCTGCCGCTTCTGTATCCTTTACCCATATATTATTTCCTTTCCACTTCAACCATGTGGAAACATTCGATAATGTCATCCACCTTGATATCATTGTAGTTTTCTATGCCGATACCGCACTCGTAGCCCTGGTTGACTTCCTTTGCGTCATCCTTGAATCTTCTCAGGGATGAAATCTTGCCCTCGTGGATAACGATACCGTCACGCACAAGTCTGATCTCGGCATTTCTGATAACCTTGCCTTCCTGAACATAGGCACCGGCAATGATACCTACATTCGGAACCTTGAAGGTTTCTCTTACCTGAACCTTGCCAAGAACCTCTTCCTTGAACTCAGGATCAAGCATACCCTTCATAGCGTCCTCAACATCGTTGATGATGTCGTAGATTACTCTGTAAAGTCTGATCTGGATGTTTTCTCTGTCGGCAAAGGTCTGTACAGCTGTGGTAGGTCTTACGTTGAAGCCGATAATGATGGATCCTGTAGTTCCGGCAAGCATAACATCAGATTCTGTTACGGTACCTACTCCTGTGTGGATTATCTTTACTCTTACGTTTTCATTGTTGAGCTTTTCAAGGGATGAAACAATTGCGCCGATGGAGCCCTGTACGTCGCCCTTGATGATGAGGTTAAGGTCCTTGACCTCGCCTTCCTGAATCTGGCTGAATAACTGTTCCAAAGTGGTGCTTGCGTTTCTTGCAAGGATTTCCTCTCTCAGCTTGGCCTTTCTGTTCTCTGCGATTTCTCTTGCAACCTTGTCTTCCTTGACTGCGTTGAATTCATCTCCCGCTTCCGGTACATCGGTAAGTCCTAAAATTTCAACGGCTGTGGCAGGGCCGGCCTTCTTGATAGTATCACCCTTGTAGTTGGTCATGAGTCTGATTCTGCCGGAGCATGTTCCAGCTACAACACTCATGCCTGTCTTCAGAGTTCCGTTGGTTACTAATAGTGTTGCCACAGGACCCTTGTTTTTATCCAGTCTGGCTTCGATAACTGAACCCATTGCAAGTCTTGACGGATTTGCCTTAAGTTCCAGCACCTCTGCCTGTAATAAAATCATTTCCAGAAGGTTTACGATACCTTCACCTGTCTTGGCTGATACAGGAACAGAGATTACGTCGCCGCCCCAGTCTTCTACCAGAATTCCGTGCTCGGTCAGATCCTGCTTGACTTTGTCAGGATTTGCACCCGGCTTATCTATCTTGTTGATGGCAACGATGATAGGTACACCTGCCGCCTTAGCGTGGCTGATGGACTCGATAGTCTGCGGTTTTACAGAGTCATCTGCAGCTACAACCAGTACTGCGATATCGGTGATATGAGCTCCGCGGGCACGCATTGCGGTGAAAGCTTCATGTCCCGGTGTATCCAGGAATACAATCTTCTGCCCGTTTATCATTACTTCGGAAGCACCTATATGCTGAGTGATTCCACCGGACTCGGAGGCTGTAACATTGGTCTTTCTGATGGCATCCAGAAGTGATGTCTTACCATGGTCAACGTGACCCATTACGGTGATGATAGGAGCTCTAGGCTTCAGATCTTCTTCACGGTCTTCAAAGAGTTCAAGGCCTTCCTCTTCCACCTCTTCCTCTACCTTAGCCACTACTACGCTGATTCCCAGCTCGTCTGCCAGAATGAGTACTGTATCCTCGTCTATATTCTGATTGATGTTGGCCATGATACCCATCTTCATGAGTGCCATGATAACCTGTGATGTTGAAATGCCTGCCTGTTCGCAGAAACCTGCTACGGTGATAGGCACTGTGACTGCGATTGTTCCTGTAGGAAGTTCTTCCATGATGTCCTCTTCTTCGACAACTGCCGGCTTCGGTTTGTTATGTTTCTTAGGCTTGGATGCCTTTTCAAGGGAACGCTGCTGCATTCTGTCCTTGTTCTTCTTGCCAGTGCTGCTGCCGCCTTCTAATTTAGCAAATTTATTTCTTTCCTTTTCGTGGTGATCACGCTTTTCAGTGTTCTTCTGATTAGGCTTGGTTTCCATTCTTTCCAGCTTAGGTGCGTCGTTTCTATCTCTCCTCTGAGGTCTGCCGTCGCCCTGACGCTGTGGTCTGCCGCCCTGTTCGCCTCTTCCGTTCTGACCGTCTCTTGAGCCCTGGCCTCTGCGTTCCTGCTGACCGTCACGGCTCTGGCGCTGCGGTCTGTCGCCGCGGCCCTGTCTGTCGCCGCGTCCATCGCGGTTCTGTCCGTCACGGCTCTGACGTGCCGGCCTTTCAGTTCTTTCAGTTCTGTCTGTCCTTTCAGTTCTCTTCGGCGCCTCAGTTTTCGGAGCATCTGCTTTTGGTGCTGCTGTCTTCGGCGCTTCGGCCTTAGGTGCCTCTGTCTTTGGTGTTTCCTTTGCAGGTACTTCCTTGGCAGGAGCTTCCTTTGCAGGTGCCTCTGTCTTCGGTGCTTCTGCTACCGGAGCCGCTGTATTTGGAGCCGGAGTTTCCTCCTTGGTCTTTCCTCTTTCTGAAACCTCCTTAGGCACTACAACCTTTCCTACCGGCGGCTTGGTTCTGTTTTCTAAATCCTTATTTACTACAGGCTTGCCCATAGGCGGTCTTGCAGCAGGTCTCTCGGAAGCCTGAGCCTGAGGTCTTGCAGGCCTTGCAGCTCCCTGATTCCTTGTCTGCGGAATTACCGCCGCCTTTACCGTTACTCTAGGCTGAGCGTCTTCCTGACTTTCCGTTTTCTTAGGCGTTGCCTTTACTATTTTTGTTTCCTTTGTATTTGTTTCTGTCATTAGAACACCTCCCTTTCTAATGCTTTTATATGGTCAATCTCTTTTGAAATTACTTTTGCAAAATTTTCATCGGTGATGCCGAAAATCCCCTTTCCGGCTGTTCCTGTCATATGGGACATTTCCTCCGAATCACCGAAAACTCTGTATTCCACTTTTAGTCTGCCTGCAGCGGCTATCATCTTTTTCTTTGAGTTTTCAGCAAGGTCCTCCGCTATTATAAGCAGTCTGACTTTGCCTTTTTCCATGGTGAAGACACAGGTGTTATAGCCGTTTACAATTTTTCTCGCTCTGGCCGCAAAACCCATATAGCTCAGCAGCTTTCTTCTCGCTGCCTCTGTACTGCTTCCCGCGCTACACATCGGACATCTCCCTATTCCGTGACATTTCCTTAAGCTCTGCGAAAATGCTTTCCTTGGCATCAGGTGTGATCTCCATTCCCAGGGATCTTTCAAGGGCCTTGCGCTTGTAGGCCTTTTCCCAGCAGTCAGGATTATTTCTGCAAAGATATGCTCCACGGCCCTTTGCCTTTCCGGTCGTATCCACACTGATACGACTCTCAAATCCTGCAATTCTCACAAGCTCCTGCTTTTCTCTGGATGTCATGCAGCCTACGCATCTTCTCATGGGAATTTTTCTATCCTTCAAAATTTATTCCTCCAGTTCAACAAATTCCGCTGCTGCCGGTTCTTCCTCAGGTTCTGCCTGACTATCTCCAAAGTCGGCTTCAACCTCTGTGAAATCTTCAGAACCGAAATACTGAGTGTGGCTCTTGATGTCTATCTTCCATCCGCTGACTCTGGCTGCCAGTCTTACGTTCTGGCCTTCCTTACCGATGGCCAGTGAAAGCTGGTAGTCCGGAACAACTACTGTAGCAATCTTTTCATCGCTTTCATCAATTATTACTTTTTCAACCTTGGCAGGACTGAGGACGTTGGCAATGAGCTGCTCAGGATCCTCACTCCAAGGGATGATATCTATCTTTTCTCCATGAAGCTCGTCTACAATGGCCTGCACTCTGGCACCTCTGGTACCTACACAGGAGCCAACCGGATCCACGTTTTCAAATTCTGTATAGACCGCCATCTTGGTTCTGGAACCTGCTTCTCTGGCGATTCCTCTGATCTCCACAGTTCCGTCCTCGATTTCAGGGACCTCCAGCTCAAAGAGTCTCTTTACGAGGCCCGGATGTGATCTGGAAAGGAAAACCTGAGGTCCTTTATTTGTCTTTTTCACATCCATGATGTAGACCTTAAGTCTGTCGTTAACCTGATAGCGCTCGCCCGGTACCTGTTCATTGGCAGAAAGTATACCCTCTGTCTTGCCGATGTTCACGAAGAGAGTTTCATTGCTTACTCTCTGAACGGTTCCTGTCACGATTTCACCCTGTCTGGTGATGAAGTCATCGAAAATCATTCCTCTTTCGGCTTCTCTGATTCTCTGAACCACTACCTGCTTGGCTGTCTGAGCTGCGATTCTTCCGAAATCTCTCGGTGT
>JALFXR010000193.1 GCA_022787405.1 Bacillota bacterium | reverse complement strand
TATTACTGTGAAAAGCTCTTCCGTTTCCTGCGGTGTAAGCACTGCCGTCGGTTCATCCAGAATGAGCACATCCGCACCTCTGTACAGTGTCTTGAGGATTTCCACTCTCTGCTGCAGACCTACACTGATTTCATCTACTCTTGCCTCAGGGTCTACCTCAAGGCCGTATTCAGATGCCAGCCTGAGGGTTTCACTATTTGCAGCCTTAAGGTCATAGAACACTTTGCTTTTGCGCGGTTCCCTGCTCATAACAATATTCTGTGCCACAGTAAAGGACGGCACAAGCATAAAATGCTGATGCACCATTCCTACACCCATGCTGATAGCCTCAGAAGGACTGAACTTTTCAACCTTACTGCCGTTTATATATACATTTCCGTCTGTGGGCTCATGTATTCCGTAAAGGATATTCATGAGAGTACTTTTGCCTGCACCGTTTTCCCCTACCAGGGCAAAGATTTCTCCTTTCCTGATATCGAAGGTCACCTGATCGTTGGCCAACACACCCGGAAACTGCATGGAAATTTTTTCAAATCTTACTGCTGATTCCTGCAAGTCCCTACCTCCCGTTATACTTAAAAAGGCGCAGCGCATATAACGCCACGCCTCATAATCGAATGGATTATTTTTCTATCCGGACTACTGTCTTGTAGTCTCTACCTCGATTTCACCTGAAACGATCTTCTGAGAAAGATCTTCAACATCGGCTTTGAGTTCATCAGGTACCTGCTGAGTTGAATTCTCATCACCATAGGCTATTCCGATGTAGCCTGTAGCCATATCTGCAACCCATACTCTGCCGCCTTCCCAGCTTTCGTCCTCTATATACTTCCTTACAGCTTCAAAGATGGAGTCTCCAACTTTCTTTACCATGGAACATATGATAACGTCATCAAATGTGCTTGCAGAAATCTTCTGGTCCATGTCAACCCCGATAACGTAGAAACCGCCCTCCTGAGCTGCTTCAAACACACCGTTTCCTGAGTTTCCTGCAACCTGGAAGATAACGTCTGCACCCTCATCGTGAAGGGCCTGTGCACATTCCTTGCCGCCTGCCGGATTTTCATATCCGTCTTCGCCCGGAACATAACGCTTTACAAACTTCACATCAGGGTTTGCATACTCAGCTCCCTGCTTGTATCCAACGAAGAAATCGTTGACTACGTCTGCATCGGCACCGCCTACTGCACCAACAACTCCCGTGTTGGACATAGTTGCTGCAATATATCCTGCCAGGAATGAGCCTTCGTTCTGTGCATATGTGACGCACAGCAGGTTAGGAATATTTTCAATGCCGTCAGCAACATTGTCTATCCATATAAACTTGGTGTCGGGATATTCAGGAGCCACCTCCGTAATTTCCCAGAATTCCCAGCCTACAGGAATAACGATATCAGCAGTATCTGCCGCATTCATCATCTGCTGCTTATAGCTTTCGCTCTTACATTCGATATAACTTACATTTACCCCTAAGTCCGCCTTAAGCTTATCTACGCCTTCCTTAGCTGAGTCATTGAACGACTTGTCGCCAAAGCCGGTAGGTACAACCAGACAAACAGACAATCCTTCCCCCTCAGCGCCGTCTTCGCTACCGCATCCAACCAGCGAAAATGCTGAAAGAATGAGAGCCAGCACTAATAAAAGTGAGATGCTTTTTTTCATGATTTTCCTCCGTACTTAAAGTAAAGAATAATTTCATACTCCATCAGTATACCACTTTCAGAGGCTCTTTGCAAGTTTTTTAGTTGATTCAGATTATTTCACCTTATCTCATTGCCTCTTCTACGGCCACAGCCACGGCTACGGTGGCGCCAACCATAGGGTTGTTTCCCATGCCGATATAGCCCATCATAGCCACATGGGCAGGTACTGATGAGGAACCCGCAAACTGAGCGTCAGAGTGCATTCTGCCCATGGTGTCGGTCATGCCGTAGGATGCGGGACCTGCTGCCATATTGTCAGGATGAAGAGTTCTGCCTGTACCTCCGCCTGATGCTACAGAGAAATACTTCTTACCCTGTTCGATGCATTCCTTCTTATAGGTTCCTGCAACCGGATGCTGGAATCTGGTAGGGTTTGTGGAGTTACCTGTAATTGATACGTCAACGCCTTCCTTATGCATGATGGCGACGCCCTCTCTTACGTCATCTGCACCATAGCAGCGAACCATGGCACGCTCACCCTTGGAATAAGGAATTTCCTTCACTACCTTCAGTTCACCTGTGTAGTAATCAAATTGAGTCTGTACATAAGTGAAGCCGTTAATTCTCGAAATAATCTGAGCCGCATCCTTGCCCAGACCGTTAAGAATTACTCTCAGAGGTTTCTTTCTGCTTTTGTTGGCTGACTTAGCAATGCCGATGGCTCCTTCAGCAGCTGCGAAAGACTCGTGGCCGGCCAGAAAAGCAAAGCATTCAGTTTCGTCACGAAGGAGCATTGCTGCCAGATTGCCGTGTCCCAGACCTACTTTTCTGTCATCAGCTACGGAACCGGGAAGGCAGAATGCCTGCAATCCCTCTCCGATAGCCTCAGCAGCCTCAGCAGCATTTTTACAATCCTTCTTTATTGCAATCGCAGCGCCTGTAACATAGGCCCAGCAAGCATCCTCAAAGCAGATAGGCTGGATTTCCTTGGCTATTTTATACGGATCAATGCCTTTTTCTCTGCAGATTTTCTCCGCATCCTCCAGACCTGCGATTCCATATGCAGCCAGGGTCTTTTCAATTTTTTCTATTTTTCTCTCGTAATTTTCAAAAGTAATCTTTTCGGTTCTTTCACTCATTCAGGCCGCCTCCTATTCCTTGCGCGGATCGATAGTGCGAACCGCTTCGTCACATCTACCGTACTTGCCGCTGGCCTTTTCGATGGCCTC
>JALFXR010000134.1 GCA_022787405.1 Bacillota bacterium | reverse complement strand
TATTTAACCCATATGTGTCCTGTGTTTCGTATATGAATTGGGAACTGTGGTTATTGAATGTGTGTGATGCTGTAATGCTGACGATCGAATTGATTATAGGATGGTTTTGCTATAGGAGTTTTAAGGAGCGAAGAAGGAAGTTGGTTAAAATTATGGCAATAATTATTTCTTTCTTCTCTATTCTATTTACCCTCATCCAGAAAAAAGCACTTTTGTTGGAGTCCGTAAGCGGCATCATTAGTATAGTTATTTGCGCTGTATGGAGAATAAGCTTGCTAATTGCAGGAATAGTAATCGTTATATGGATTGTCGGCATTATTTATGACAAATTCACGGATAGAAAAAGTAGGTAGCGATATTTGTCTTAGGAGTTTTGAAAGGTGAGAAATGATTATGAGAAAAGCTATAGTATTTGCCATTGTTGCATGTATAGGGATGGTATGTATCACCGGAATGGCTTCGGCGGCAGTAAATGAACCTGATGTTAAACCGATGGCAACGTGCTACCGTTCAGCGTACGCGAAGATTGACATTACCGACAACGGAACTGCAACTGTTAAAGGTTCTATCACAGGGTATGCCGGAACAACAACGAAAACATCGGTGCATTTGTATTTGCAGAAATATAAGAACGAAAAATGGACAGCTGTAGCTGACTGGACGAGCACCAAAAATGCCTCGAGTTGTACTCTTTCAAAAAGCAAATCTGTTGATAAGGGTAAGTACAGAGTGAAAGCTGTGTGTAAGGCATATATAGGAACGAAGTGCGAGACGGTAACAAAGTACAGCAGTGCCACCTATTGAAACAAGCGTGTGGCTTAGGATGCTTGTTATAGCTGCAGCTTGCGCACCGCTGTAATGCCATATATAATGTCAGTCAAAGAAATACCGGTTATGAGAGGTAAAGACATGCTGACATTATATCTGGCGCTTATAGATGAACCTGAGGACAAATCAAAATTCATTTCACTGTATGAGAAGTATCACAGGTTAATGCATTATACCGCAAAAGCCATACTGAAAGACGATGGTCTGGCGGAAGATGCTGTTCAGGAAGCGTTTATACGTATAGCTAAGAACTTCCATAAAATTAATGATATTGATACAGCGTCGACAAAGAAGTTCGTAGTAATAATTACAAAAAACGTGGCGCTTACCATTCTGAAAAAGGAGGATCGGTTTACGGCGGAGGATATTGCTGATTATGAAAATATCCTGCATAAAAATGACACAACAGTGGGAGAAGCGGAAAACAATGAACTGGCTCAGAGGATTTTGAAGCTGTCTGAAGTGCAGAGAAATGTCATGTATCTCTATGCGATCTACGGATACAGTTATCGTGAAATAGCCAATTTGCTGGGCATTAAGGAGGGAGCCGCAAGAAAGAATATGCAAAGGGCTCGTGAGGTTCTTAAAGATGGACTTTAAAACAAAGGAAGCACTGAAATGTGCGCTGGAAACAGAATATGCCTGGGTTGACAGTTGGGATGATATGGATTATGAGTATTGCTTTTCTGATGGGTTCAACGACGGTATAAAAAGAATATTTAATATGGCCGACAGAAAGTATGTAAGCGTAGGTCGCTTTCGTATAACCAGGGTGGCTGCAGCTGCACTTCTGGCAGCGATGCTTATGATGCTGGCAGGCTGTGGATTCATTGTTAAGCAGGCCGTAATCAATTGGAATGAGACTGTTAATACAGAACAAGGGACGCTTGACGTGGACTTTGTTGTTGAAGATCCGGACGATACGCTGAAGGATTACGGGATTTTGAAACCTGAAACGCCGGATGGATATTCTGTGTCGAGTGAGGAGAAAACCGGAAGTAGTTACTGTGTAGAATACTCTAATGGTGATGATTATATAATATACAGTCAGGAAAAAGGAATTGATAACATAGCTTTAAGTATTGACTCGGAGAATAATGAGCTTGAGGAGCTGGAAATCTCCGGATATAAAGGGTATTCGTCATCTAAATACGGCGTCCAATCCATAACATGGAGTGATGGGATATATTTATACGATGTTTATGGGAACTGCACGTTGGAACAGCTTGAGCAGATGGCGAATAATCTGATGAGGGGTTTAAAATAAATGTCGCTTTTGAGCGGAATGGCGATGAAACTGACAATACCGTAGGTAAGAGTGAAACGAAAGAGCTCTTCGACAGATTGTTGTATAAATAAACTTGTATGGAAGGGAGTGGGTTAGGAATGAAAAAGAAAGCAATAACAATATTTATTGTAGTTATCGTGGCGTTAACAACGATACCAACACTTGCGTTTGCAACAACTGAGGTAACTGAAGTGGATGTTGATATGTCAATACAGGACTCCGAGGATGGGACGGTAGCGTCAACAGAGGTGATAGTGATTGATGCAGGACAATTTGAAAACAACAAATCTGTTTTAAATCAAACGATCAATGAGGCGTTAAGCGAATGTGATCATATAAAAATAATAAATACTTCAGGCGAGGCAGAAGAAAATGTCGAGATGTATCTATACGGGAATGACAAGATGAGCGTTCAAGGAAATATAATCTATAAAATTACAAGCATCAAAAAACTTAGCAATGTTTATGGTGCAAACTATTTGAACGTTTCCGGTGCACCCGGTATTAATATTGGTTTATCGGATGCAAGAACGAAAAGTTATAGCATCACTTTTGGGGCGACTTATGGTTGCCCGTCTCCGAATATTGCAAATGCTGTTTGGGGAACATCATCAGCGAAGACTTTGACCTATTATGGCACTTGGACAGTTCCGTCAAAGCATAACGGGAAATCAGTAAAGAGAGGACACTTACATATGCGACCGGAATATAGTAAAAGACAATATACTGTTTATTCAAGAGTAAGTGGATATACTGACTGGGAGAAAAAAGGAACATCTACTACAAAGCGGGCATACGGTGTGGATATATACAAAACGTTTACGTACAAGTGATATTTTGGATGCATGTTATTTAGGAGGAACCTTCAATTATGAAGACTTATAAAAAGATTACCGTATTAATCGCATTTGTAGTAATTGCGTCAATTGGAGCCTATTTGATTCTTACAAATTCCTATGTGTTCGCCCGTGACGAAGAACAATATGCAGTTGTAGCATTGCTGATTAAATCTTTATTTGTTATGGTTGACATTGCTTGTATAGTATCAATTCTGAACAAGTATTTATAATGACGATGAAGAAAGTGATGTTCCTATTATCAATCACATTCATATGTCGTTTTGTCCAGGATGTATTCAATCCATATATATCCTTGGGTGCATATACAAATTGGAGGCTTTAAGCAGTGTTTTTACTATTGTTATATATGCTGCGTGGAGAGCAAGCTTGTTTGTAGCGGGTCTGGTAATTGTTGTAGAAATAAACTAAATGCACTTTGCTAATTTACGAAAATAAACTAAATCTTGCCGGAATTAACTAAATGTTTTATAATAATTCTATAAAACTATGGAGGTCGGTGAGATGACAAAAGAAGAATTGTTGGCTTTAGCTGATCGAATTTGTGCTAACAAGGCAGAGGAGCAGACGATAGAGTTGAAGACGGCGGAGGGCGGATGTCCACAGAAGTTGTACGGTACTTTATCCGGTTTTTCCAATCAGGATATGGGCGGAACAATAGTCTTCGGGATTAATGAAAAGGAGGGCTTTGTTCCGTGCAATGTATATGATGTGCAGGATCTTCAGAAAAAAGTGACTGAGCAATGCAATCAGATGATGCCTCCTGTCAGAGCCGTGTTCACAACTGCTGAATATAAGGGGTGCACTATCTGTTCGGCTGAAATTCCGGGGATTGATTTGTCTGAGAGACCTTGCTATTACACCGGTGCCGGTAAATTGAGAGGCTCGTTTGTCAGAGTGGGGGATGCAGATCTTCCCATGACAGATTACGAGCTGTATAGCTTCGAGGCTTTCAGAAAGCATGCCCATGATGATGAACGCGTTGTCGAAAGGGCTACAATGCGAAGCCTTGACAGTAATAAAATTAATGAGTTTATTGAAAAGCAACAGAGCGATAAACCTGAGTTCGCCAAGCTACCGAGAAATCTGCAGGAGGAAATGCTTAATATAACTCGCGAGGGCAAGCCGACAGTTGCTGCTGTAATGAATTTCTGTGTTTATCCGCAAGGCTACCTGCCGCAAATGGCAATTACTGCAGTGCGTGTACCGGGGTTTGAAATCGGTGAAGTTGATGAAAATGATGCCCGGTTCATCGATAACAAACGAATTGAGGGAACGTTAGCAGAAATGATGAATGGTGCTTTAGCCTTCTGCATGAGAAATATGAAGGTCGCAACCATAATAGACAAGAATACAGGGAAGAGAGTCGACAGGACAGAGTATCCGATAAAAGCTATCAGAGAAGCTGTACTTAATGCTCTGATTCATCGCGACTATAGTCATTTCACTGAAGGAACACCGGTGCAGATTATATTCTATGCAGACCGTCTGGAAATACATAGCCCGGGGAGTCTTTACGGCAGAATGACTGTTGAGCAACTTGGATATTCCAAACCGGATCTCCGCAATCCTGCCCTGGCACTGATTGCAGAGTCGCAGACAGAGGCGGAGAACAGATACTCGGGGATACCGACAATCAGACTGGCAATGAAAGAATATGGCCTGCCGGAGCCGGTATTTAAGAACGGAAGAAATGAATTTGTGGTAATACTTAAGAATCAATCAGCAAAGGAAGTAGCTGTTAAGTATGGGTTCGGCGGCAAATCAGAGTGCAGTGCAGTAACAGATCTGATAGAATTTTGCAGGGAACCTAAATCCAGAGGAGAAATAGCTGAATATCTCGGCTTAAAAACTATTTATTATGTAACGAAGAAATATATCGATCCTCTTGTTAAATCAAACCGGC
>JALFXR010000233.1 GCA_022787405.1 Bacillota bacterium | reverse complement strand
AAGGTATATCATCTTTTGCCTCCATATTTTGTTGTGCTGAAAACTTTACCCCGAAAGCTGCCTTTAGAGCTTTCTCTCTTAGTCCTCGTCGCAGGCAGTGATTGAAACAGTTTGCTTTATTCACAGAGAATTAAACTAACTCGCTCCCGCAATCTCAATCTCGCTCAGACATAGTTTAATTCTTACTGCTCATATGCGCAAGCCTGTTTATCACTTCAGGCTGCTCCTGCGGAATCGTTCGTAACCTCTAAAGGCAGCTTTCCAGCCATAAGCAAAGTTTTCAGCTGCATGTTAAACACGGAGGCAAAAGATGTGCTAAGCGAACCCTTTGACCGAGCGTGGCTTCATAGAAGACGGTAGCAAGCTTAGACTTTGGCTACAAAATTGCACCGTTCAAACCCGCAAGGGTGCGTTTGCAATATTGCCCAAAGTCTGCGCGCGGTCTTGCTATGAGCAGCGAGGGAAACGGTTGGCGAGCACATCTTCTGCCTCCTAGTTGCTTTCCTCCGGGTGCTCGCCGGTGATGCTATAGACCACCCACTCAGCAATGTTAGTAGCATGGTCTCCAACTCTTTCTATATATTTAGCAATCATCAGGATATCCAGCAGGAAGGCTCCGTCTCTGTCACCCTCCGCTATAAGCCCGATAAGTGCTTCCTTAACCTTTTCAAAGTACCCGTCTACCACATCGTCATCAAGGATTACCTTTCGCGCCAAATCCAGATCCTGTCTTACGAATGAATTGATGCTGGCGGTTACCATCCCTGCGGCAAAATCGGACATTTCCCGCAGATTCCCCAGGTTTGGAACCTCATCTTCCTTAAGGTACTTTACAATTTCAGCAATATCTGCAGCCTGGTCGCCAATTCTTTCCATATCTCCTATCATCTTAAGAGCTGACGATATGACTCTCAGATCTCTTGCCACCGGCTGCTGCTGCAGAAGCAGTCTCATGCAGATGGCCTCAATTTCTCTTTCCATCTGGTCAATCTGCTTCTCTGCCTCTTCCGCTCTTTCTGCCATATCGCTTTCTCTGTCAAACAGAGCTTTGATGGCATATGTCAGGGCGTCTTCACACAGGGCGCCCATGGTTACAAGCTCCACATTGAGTTTCTCAAGCTGCTGATCGAATCTGTTTCTCATCTTTACTTTCCTCCTTAACCGAATCTTCCCGTGATATAATCCTCTGTCCTCTTATCCTGCGGAAATGAGAAGAGTTTTTCCGTGTCTGCATATTCGATAACCTCTCCCAGAAGGAAAAAAGCGGTTTTGTCGGAAATTCTGGCAGCCTGCTGCATATTATGGGTCACCATGACTATAGTATACTTGTTTTTCAGCTCTGCCGCAAGGTCTTCTATTTTAGCAGTGGAAATAGGGTCCAGGGCCGAAGTCGGCTCATCCATAAGCAAAACCTCAGGTTCTACAGCGAGAGCCCTTGCAATGCACAGACGCTGCTGCTGTCCCCCCGAAAGCCCCAGAGCACTGGTTTTGAGCCGGTCCTTGACCTCATCCCAGATGGCCGCTCCCTTGAGGGAGTTTTCCACTATCTCATCGAGCCTTACTTTGCTGCGTACACCATGGGTTCTCGGCCCGTATGCAATGTTGTCGTAAATGCTCATCGGGAAAGGATTGGGTTTCTGAAAAACCATTCCCACCCGCTTTCTCAGATTATTTATGTCAATGTCTCCGTAAATATCCTGTCCGTCCAGGCGTATATCTCCTGTTATTCTGCAGCCTTCCACAAGATCATTCATCCTGTTAAGTGATTTTATCAGTGTGGACTTGCCGCAGCCTGACGGTCCGATAAAAGCTGTAATTCTGTTTTCGGGAATGTCCAGATTGATGTTTTTTAATGCCTGGAAGTCCCCGTAAAACAGATTCATATCATGTATAGTCATCTTATCCATTTCTTATTTCTCCATATAACCGGTGTTACCGGCTGAGCTTCTTCGCCACCACCGACGAAAGGGCATTTATAATTATTACCACTATCAGCAGGACCACCGCCGTAGCATAAGCCTGGTCTGTATATCTTCCCTCGTTGAGCAGGGTGTAAAGGTGTACCGAAAGTGTGCTTGCCGATGAAAACAGGCTCTTGGGCACCACCGGATTAGTTCCGGAAGTGAATATAAGGGCAGCCGATTCTCCTACAATTCTTCCTATGGCGAGGATTACCCCCGAAAGAATTCCCGGTATTGACGACGGCAGCACAATACGAAATACCGTCCTCAGTCTGCCTGCCCCCAGTCCGAAGCTTCCCTCTCGGAAAGAGTCGGGTACAGCCATTAATGCTTCCTCCGTCGTTCTCATTATGAGGGGCAGTATCATTATGGCCATGGTGATTACACCTGACAGCAGAGTGAAACTCCAGCCCAGAGTGATTACGAATACGATGTATCCGAAAAGTCCGTACACTATGGACGGAATTCCGGAAAGAGTTTCCGCCGTTACCCTTATAATCTTCACAAACCTGTTGCCTCTCTTGGAATATTCCACAAGATATATAGCCGCAAATACACCTATCGGTACAGCCAGCATCAGGGTAAGAACAATCATGATTACAGTGTTGATAATTGCCGGCATCATAGACTGGTTTTCAGCTGTGAATTTCCAGGAAAACAGCCCCGGCATAGTCAGATTGGGCACTCCGTAATAGAGAATGTATCCTATGAGGAAAAGTACCACCCCTGCCGTTATAACTGCACTGAGGGTTACCAGAATACGCAGCAGCAGTGAAAAGGGATGATGTCTGTAGTTTTTCATCATTTATCCCTCCTTTTCAAAAGAGAGAAAGAAATATTTATTATGAGTATGAACACGAAGAGAACTACTGCGGTGGCAATAAGCGCCTCTCTGTGAAGCCCCTCCGCATAACCCATCTCTATAATTACATTGGCTGTCATAGTTCGAACTCCGGAAAGAATGGAATCCGGCAGAACAGGCTGGTTCCCCGCCACCATGGAAACTGCCATGGTTTCTCCGATGGCTCTGCCAACTCCCAGAATCACTCCTGCCATAATTCCCGACTTTGCTGCCGGTACTGTGGCAAAGAATACGCTCCGCTCATGAGTTGCCCCCAGAGCAAGAGAACCCTCGTAGTAGCTTTCCGGAACGGCCCTTATGGAGGCCTCTGAAACGCTCACTATGGTAGGCAGTATCATTATCGCCAGCATGATAGATGCTGTAAGAATTCCCTTTCCACTGGTACCTGTAAGTTCCTGCACCACCGGCACTATTACCATCAGGGCAAAGAAACCATAAACGATAGACGGGATTCCTGCCAGCAGATCCACCGCCGGCTTCAGTACGCTGTAGAGGCGCTTCGGGCAGAACTTAGCCATAAATATGGCACAAAGAAGTCCCACAGGCACTCCCAGTATAATCGCACCTGCTGTAACGTAAATGCTTCCCACTATCATCGGGAAAATCCCGAAATGTCCCTCCAGCGGCTTCCACAAAGTCCCCGTCAGAAAGTCAGATACACCAATTTCGACCATTGCCGGAAGGCCCTGGTCGAAAAGGAAGTAGCAGATGACTATTACTGCAAGTATGGATACTGTAGCGGAAAGCATGAATATTATTCTCATTACCTTCTCAGAAAGATTAGTCATTTTATTTACCTGCTTGTTTCAGTCTGCTAATTTTTACCACTCGGTTACTTCACCGGTGAAAATCTGTCTGATCTGCTCTGAAGTCAGATCTTCTACTGTGTTTTCTTTATTCACTATTACTGCGATACCGTCCATTGCGATTGTAAGGCCTTCGATTCCCTTATCCTTTTCTTCGTCCTTGAGTTCTCTTGAGGACATTCCCAGGTCTACAGCTCCTTCTATAGTAGCGGTGATACCTGCGCCGGAACCTGTCTGCTGAATTTCGATTTCAACGTCCGGATTGATTGCCTTATATGCATCTGCAAGCTTCTGCATTACAGGAGCAACTGATGTGGAACCGCCAACTGCGATTTTGCCCTTAAGGCCGCTCTTGGTTTCGTAGGCTGGTGCTGCGTCATCAACAGCAATGCATCCGTCCTCTGCTATAACTGCCTGACCTTCACTGCTCATGATGAATCCGATGAAGTCTTTAGTCAGATCATTAAGCTTGTCATTTGTCACTACCAGGAAAGGTCTTGATACAGGATATGATCCGGCCTTGATATTGTCAACTGTAGCTTCAACACCGTCTACCTTGACTGCCTTTACTGAATCGTCAAGGGAAGCAAGAGAAATGTATCCGATGGCGTTTTTGTTTCCTGCAACTGTAGTCACTACTACGGAAGTGCTCTGTGAAATTTCTGCGTTCGGTGTAGTGTTGTCAACATCGTCAACCATGATTCCCATAAGCTCTGTGAATGCTCCTCTGGTACCGGAACCGTCTTCTCTTGAAACAACTGTGATAGGGTTTCCTCCCTCGCCTTCACCATCTGTATTGTTGCCGCCGCAGGCTGCCATGGTGAATACCATTGTCAATATTAATGCCACTGTAATTAATTTTTTCATAACTATTTTTCCTCCTTATTGTTTCCTGCCTTCTTCGCAGGATTGTCTTATTTTTTCCTTATTTCGGTTTGAGTATACCGCCCCAATGTTAAGTCCGAAATCTCGTTTTCGTTAAATGTATGTAAAACATTATACTGGCTGCGGGCTCGGTCATATTCCTGTCAATAGAAAAGCACCTTCAGCTGTGATTCCAGCCTCCGGTGCTTGTAGTGTCCGTTTTTCAATTCCGTATTTATGTAATTTACGCAAAGTTTTCTTGCGCAGCGCCATCCATATCAAGTTTTCTGTTTCTTACATACAGGAGTATGTCTGTGCTGACCATAACCAGATTTATTATATAAAGCACCAGCACGTAGTTTATGTTTCCTGCCATAAATTTGCTGCATATTCCGCAGATATATCCTACGAAAATAGCAAGTTCGAACATAAGGCTTTTACCCTGCGCAGTACAGGATTTATAAGATTTTACCACCGATATCGGCCATGAGAGACCGAAGCATACAAGCATTAAAGTTTCAAAAAATTCCGCCATGTTTATTTCCTCTTTTCTTTTTCTATCTCGTTCTTGACTACATCATAGCACGGTTATATAATAATGTAAAATATATAAAAAATATGGTTTTAATAATATCAATATTATAAGTGTCTGATGTCTGATACGGGAGGCCCCTATGGAAATTCAACAGTTAAGATATTTTCTCGAAGTTGCCAAAGACTGCAACATCACTAATGCCGCCAGAAGGCTCCACATCGCCCAGCCTGCCCTCAGCCAGTCCATAAAACGACTGGAAAACGAAGTCGGATCAGAGCTGTTTTCACGTCGCGGCCGCCACATTTTTTTAAACGATGCAGGCAAAATCATGGTAAAAGAAATCACGCCCCTGCTCAGTGCTCTTGACAG
Organism: Bacillota bacterium; assembly: GCA_022787405.1. Taxonomy (GTDB): domain Bacteria; phylum Bacillota; class Clostridia; order Peptostreptococcales; family Anaerovoracaceae; genus SUG1106. Next base: position 6,297 of record JALFXR010000233.1, on the reverse strand, counting down.
TATTCCCGCAAAGATTGCCGAAGCAGCAGGCGTAATGAATCGTACCGTAAAAATCAGCGTACTGTCGGCCTCACGTCTTGTGACCGACATAATCATAGCATATAAGGAACTTCACCCGGATATAAATTTTCTCTTCCGTCAGGAAAAAACCGGTTCAATCAACGCTTCCGACTGGGATGTGCGCATTTCTACAGGCCTTCCCGGAAAGCTCTCAGAAGGTGAAACCGCTGCTCTAGATGAAGAAATATTCCTGGCTGTTCCGAAGATATGGGAGCACATTGAAAGCAGCAGCGCCGGTGTAAATCTCTGCGATTTCGGGAAGTCTCCTTTTATCAGTTTCTCCGGCGCGGTGCCCTTCAGCCGTCTCTGTGAAGAGTTCTGCCACATGGCAGATATCTCTCCCGAAATAATTTTCAAAAGTGACAATCCCGCATCCGTCCGCGACCTCATAGGCGCAGGTCTTGGAGTTGCCTTCTGGCCTGCATATTCATGGGGCAGACTGACATCAGACAAAGTCCGCCTGCTTCACATAAACGATATAGTCTGCAGGCGTACAATTGTACTATCCAAAAACCCGGATATAACAATCGGCAGTCCGCAGGACGACTTCTACCGTTTTATACTGGAGTACACCGGAACTATATCTTAAGTTTCCCTTCAAATGGCCTGTTTTTTTCCTGCCTGTTCTTATATGCCGCCAGCCTGGCGCGTATCTCTTCGGAAACGCCGGTGACTTCGGCATAAAACTCTCTGGCCGACATGCGCCGTGCTCCATCGCCCAAAGCAGCCATCTGCACAGGCCTGTCTGAGGTGACTACTGCCACATCATATTTGCGTCCCATTTCATATATGGTCTTTTCTATAAAACGGTCAGCGGTTTCCGCCTCCTTTGTATAGACTACCTTTATTTCACCGTAGTCTACCTTAGTTCCCGGATTCCCTGCTACTTTATATCCGTCGAAGACCACTACCATGCCCATTTTCTTGTATCCCTGATAGTTGCCTAAAATGTCCAGGAAAGCTTCCCTGGCGGAATCAAGGTTAACCGCGGCCAGTTCTTTGAGCTCATCCCAGGCAAATATTACATTGTATCCGTCGATTACCAGGAATGGCTGATTCTTGCTTCTCTCATGCCTCCAGTTAGGCTGAGGAAAACTTTCAATGCCGTCCCCCGGCCTTCTTTTCGTTCCCTTGCTGAGGGCTTCTCTGCGCAAAGCCTCGTCACGTTTGCTTTTGCCATAGGTTCTTTCAAAGATAGCCTGAAGCTCCTTTTCGCCTGCTGCAGAAAGCTGTCCTCTGCCATCGTCTCTGCCGCCGTCTCCTGCTCCGGTTTGCATGCTTCCGGAATCACCTGATCTCTCGCTCCTCCTGATGCATCGTCCGTTTTCTATAATGTATCCGCTGTCCACATGGGCCATGCCGTCTACCTGCTGCCAGTCTACATAAATGGCGGCTCCATGGGCGCAGAAGACAGAACCTGTCGGATTCTCAGTATCTTCCTCAGGCCTGTAGCCTTTTACTGCTACAACCTCATCCTCGTTATGGCATGGTCTGAAACCGCAAAGTGCCGCTTCAAACCGCCCTTCGCCTCTGGTATAGGAACTTACTTCTCTCTGATAATCACGTAAGGTGGATACAGGTCCCTCGCCTGTAATCACCACCATGTTCAGTTCCTGATCTATTTCCGGCAGACCGCAGGATGCTCCCAGTCTCTGCATATCTGACAAAGCTCTGCCTGTACTTTCCTGAGGTACCTTCAGAGTAAACGTATAGAAAGGTTCCAGCAGCCCGCATCTTGCCTTTCTCAGCCCCTGGCGTATTGCCCTGTAGGTGGCCTGCCTGAAGTCGCCGCCCTCCGTATGCTTCAGATGGGCTCTGCCTGCCAGAATAGAAATTTTCATATCAGTAATCTCGCTGCCGGTCAGAACGCCCGTGTGTGTTCTTTCCTCAAGGTGTGTCATTATGAGGCGCTGCCAGTTTCTTTCCAGACTGTCCTCGCTGCATATGCTGTCAAATACCAGTCCGCTTCCCTCCGGCAGAGGCTCCATGAGAAGCTGAGCCTCCGCATAGTGACGCAACGGCTCATAATGTCCGATTCCTATGACCGGTTCTTTGATTGTCTCTTTATATATGATGCTGCCTTGCCCAAACTCGATTTCTTCGTCAAATCTTTCCTTTATCTGTGTTCTGAGGATTTCCTGCTCAAGCTCGCCCATTACCTGGACGTGAATTTCCTGTAAGTTTTCATTCCATATTACGTGGAGGGTAGGGTCCTCCTCTTCCAGCTGTCTCAGTTTCGGAAGAAACAGCACCGGGTCAGTGCCGGCGGATGGTATTATCCGCGATGTTATTGCCGGCATGAGTACTGTCTTGCGGCTGCTTCCTGCAGCTTCACTGCCCAGTCCCTGTCCTGGGTATGTGGTTGTAAGTCCCGTCACAGCGCATACATTCCCTGCCCGGGCTTCGCTGACCATGGTGAAGCTGTCACTGGAATAAAGCCTTATCTGCTCGGCTTTTTCCTCTTTGCCTTCGCAATTGAGAATCATTTTGCTTCTTAGGCTGCCGCCGGTAATCTTCATATGTGTAAGCCTGTTACCCTGCTTGTCTCTGCTTATTTTATAAACCCGTGCACTGAACTCTGTATCGTATTTCTTCGGTTTCGTATACCGTTCAAGTCCGTCAAGGAACTCCTTCACACCCTCATTCTTAAGCGCCGAACCGAAATATACGGGGAACAGCTGTCTTTCCTCTACGGCATCCGCAATGCTCATGTCGCTGATACACTCATCCCTCAGATACTCCTCCATCAGCTTCTCGCTTGCCATAGCCGCTTCATCTTCATTAAGGCTGCCGGTGGCGTCTGCTTCCACGAAACCATCACCAAAGGCACTGACCAATTCCGTCATAACCGTCTTACGGTCTGTCCCCGGTCTGTCCATTTTATTGACAAACACAAACACCGGGGTGCCGTATCCGGCCAGTAGCTTCCATAAGGTTCCGGTATGCGCCTGCACACCGTCAGTTCCGCTTACAACCAGCACCGCATAGTCCAGCACCTGAAGTGTCCTCTCCATTTCAGCGCTGAAATCAGCGTGTCCCGGTGTGTCAAGGAGTGTAACTTCTTTTACACCTGCTTTATCTTCTATGTCATCCCCATCTGCTCCCAGCACAAAACGAGCCTCTTTTGAAAATACGGTTATACCGCGGGCTCGTTCCACCTGTATGTTATCAAGGAAGGCATCCTTGTGATCAACCCTGCCCATCTTCCTTATGGCTCCGGTCAGAAACAGTACTGCCTCCGATAATGTTGTCTTGCCTGCATCCACATGGGCCAGAATGCCCATTGTCAGGTTTGTGTGTCTTTCATCGTTCTTCATGGTTTATATTATAATGAAAAAAACGAAAAAAGTCGACCTACTTTTTATTTACAATCCCAGAATCTTATCTGCCAGGCTCTCAGCGTCCTCCTCAATGTGAGTGATAAGAAGCACAGTTCTGCCGGCTGTTTCATTCTCCCAAAGTCTGTCAATTATCCTGGCCTTCAGTCCGCTGTCCAGTCCGCGGAAAGGCTCGTCAAGTATCATCAGCGATGTATCAGCCGCAAAGGTTCTTGCCAGAGCTGCACGATGCCGCTGACCTCCGGAGAGCTCATCAGGAAGCTTCCACAGCTCCTTTTCGATTTCAAGCTGCCGCGCCAGGTTCCTGATTTTTTCAGGATCCGCTGCTCTGCGGCCCAGAGCTATATTGTCGTAGATATTAAGCCACGGCAGCAGTCTGTCTTCCTGGAACAGGAAAGCAGTGCGACATGTATATGAGCCGTTCAGGGCTTCCCGTCCGCCAATGATGACGTTCCCTGAATCGGCAGTTTCAAGCCCGGCGATTATTCTCGCCAGGGTTGTCTTTCCCTGTCCGGAAGGTCCCATAAGGGCCGTCACCTTTCCAGCCTTCAGAACCATGCTTACATCGTCCAATACCAATTTATCTTCAAAGGTTTTATCCAGATGGCTGATTTCAATCTCAGGCGCCTCTGACGTAATCGGTGCAGCTGGCGACTGCTGTAAATTCTTCCTCACGCTGCCTCTGCGGTCTTTCAGGCGGCTTCCTTCATATCCCTTCCACTCAATGCGCCTGAGCCCCATATTTATCAGCTTCTCGAATGCCATGCTCAGCACCACAATCACAAAAATATAAGCGAAAAGGTCTGCCGTCTCCAGATAATACTTGGCATTTATCATTTCGTATCCCAGTGAGTACTTTGGAACGGAAAGTACCTCAGCCGCCACTACGGCTTTCCAGCTGAGGCCGGCGGTCAGACTTATAGCCGCCTTTATCTGCGGCAGAAGCCCCGGTACATAAATATACCTTACGACTTCTGCACCCTTCAGGCCGAATATCTTTCCCACCTCCAGATATTCAGAAGGCATGGCATCAAGGCCCTCCAGAATATTAGTGTATACGATAGGAAAGCACATAAAGAAACAGACTATTACAGCAACCCATTCCGACTGAGCCAGCAAAATGACATATATTATGATAGCCATTACGGGAACCGCTTTGAAGAAGCCTACAGGCAATGACAGCAGACTTCTTGCCGTCCTGCTTCTGTAAGAAATCACTGCAGCCGGAATCCCTGCAGCAAAAGAAAGGACCATTGCCATTATGCATCGCGCTGCTGTCCACCCAATGTTCATATAGAATTTTCCTGTTTTAGCCAGTCCACCCAGAGCCAGCAGGGCATCGGCAGGACCCGGCAGCAGCAGCTCGCTTGAAACGAGCTGTGCTGCCGCCTGCCATACCGCAAGCCAGAACAGGCATGTAATAATCTTGTTCCGCATATTTATTCCGATAATTTATTCTTCAAGTTTATCCTAAATAATACAAATCATCTGCCGGCAGTTTTCCGCCCACTGCCTGAGGATTCATTTCAAATAAGGTCTGATTAAATGTTTTCAATATTTCTGCTCCTTCAGAAGCTTTATCTCCTGCATAGAGAACAATGTGGCAGTTAGGAATTGCCGCCTCAGCAATTTCAGCCTTCCCTATGAAGCCTTTTTCCACTATGAGCTGTGCAGCCTCTGCCGGACTGCCGTTTACGAAGTCTACCGAGCTCTGCAGGTCATTGAGCAGAACCTTAAGGTCATCAGCTCTTTCTTCCACAAAAGCCTTGCGGGCAACCAGCACTCCCATAGGAAGCTCCTGTCCTGTTGCGTCCTTCCAGAGTGTATTCATGTCGAATACCTCTGCAACACCTTCTTTGCCTGCAGCAAGGGCCGTTGAAACAAAAGGCTCAGGAATCATTGCCAGAGTGCCGTCTTCAGTCAGAAGCTTGGTGTTTACTTCCGCATGATTGGCAAGCCATTCCACCTGTACGTCTTCATAAAGCTTAAGGCCTGCAGCCTCAACAACCTTCTGGAGAACATATTCCGGTGTGCCGCCCTGTCCGCTGGCAACAATAGTCTGTCCTTTAAGCTGGGAAGGCTCTGTAATATCCACATTGTTTCCAAGGATATGCAGTACGCCTAGGGCTATTGGGCTCACTGCTGCAATCTGCCCTTCCGTCTTGTTGTAGAGCACTGCCGCCATGTTTGACGGAAGAGCCGCCACATCAACTTCGCCGTTTATCAGCTTTGCTGTAACGTCTGTCGGGCTCTGGTAAGTCTCCACCGCATATTTATCAGTCATATCCATAAGCTGCACCATGCCCATGCCTGTAGGACCGTTAAGGGCCGCAACATTCACTATTTCAGTCACCGTTTCAGGCACATCGCTGTCATTGCCGCCACAGCCTGCCAGCATGCCAAGGACCATGAGCAGAGTAAGTGTCACAGCCATAATCTTTTTAGATTTCTTTTCTTGAGATTTAATCTCCTTCATTTCAGTTCACCTCTCGTAACATTATTTTTTTGAATATACTGTTTTTGTGCTGACCCCTGCCAGGGCACCCAGCTTTCCGGAGAGAGCGCTGATTTCATCCATGGGCCCGTCTACAGCCACACTGATGATGGAAATTTCCTTCTTTGGATAAGGCACTCCCATACGTCCGATGATATGCTCTCTGTACTGATGCAGCAAGGAGTTGATCGCCTCCACGGCTTGTACATTTTCTACTATAATGCTTATAACAGCCACTCTGGTCTCTGCCATCCTTTTCCTCCTCAATCGCTTCCACCCGTCAAACGGGTGGTTCGCTCAGGGCTATAAGCCCTTGTTACCGACCCGCGTCTAAAGGCGCGGGCTTTCTCTTTGTTCAAGCCTTATTGTCATTACCTCTGTTGCTCGCCCCTTCAAGGGGTTACA
>JALFXR010000217.1 GCA_022787405.1 Bacillota bacterium | reverse complement strand
ATAAGGCTTGAACAACTCTATTGTAACAAAAGGATGCCTTTTTTGGTATAACCTCTGTCGCGCACCCGTAAAACGGGTGGTTTATTGTCTCGAACGCTTTGCGTTCTCGACGGGGCTTATAGCCCCATAATAAAAAACGGTGCCGGCAAAAATACCGACACCTGTCCACAAATGCTTATTCTAACACTAAATAATCACATATGTTTCCTTAGCCTTTCCCCTCAGAAAACCTTCGGGCGTCAGTACCGTCAAAACAAATATTTCACTACGTCTATATTATGCCTCTTTCCGGGCATTTTCAACCACATTTTCACTGTTCTCTGCAGAATTATCAGAATTTTTTATCTGCGGCATGATATGATTTGCATCCGTCAGGAAAATGTATATCATCAGGAAAGCGATTGCAAAAAGTCCCAGGGTTTCCACCCAGAGCCCTCTGCTGAAGGTCACAGCCGCCACACCCATGATTCCGCTTACACTGTACAGCATCAGCGTAGCGCGGCGCTGTCCGTAGCCCAGCTGCATCAGCCTGTGGTGCAGATGACCTTTGTCCGCCTCCATAATGGGTCTCTTATTGATCATTCTCCGGAAAATAGCGAAGGCTGTATCGAAGATAGGCACCCCGAGCACCAGCACGGGTATTATTACTGCTACAATTGTAGCACTCTTTACAGGTCCCAGAATCGACAGGGTTGAAAGCATAAAGCCCAGATACAGTGAGCCCCCGTCGCCCATAAATATCTTTGCCGGATAAAAGTTGAACGGAAGAAATCCCAGTGCTCCGCCTGCCAGAGCCAGCATAGCCGCACAGGCAAGATACATGCCGTGAATATATGCAACATAGGCAATACATAGGGACGCAATGGCTGAAGTACCTGCCGCCAGTCCGTCAAGACCGTCTATGAGATTTACCGTATTAGTTATGCCTACTATCCATATTATTGTAACGATGAAACACACCGCTGTGCCCAGCTGACTTTTGCCGTCACCAAAGAAATTTGATATGAACTCGATTCTCACATCGTACATATACATTATGACCGCAATCACCGTCTGACCCAGGAATTTCACCTTGGCCGGCAGATTTTTAAGGTCATCAATAACACCGAGAATGTATATCAGTACACCGCCGATGATTATTCCCGGCACTCTGGGATCACCATGCATAAAGATTATCATGGATGCGGTTGTTCCTAAGAAAATGGCCATTCCTCCAAATCGAGGCATGGACTTGGTATGCATTCTGCGCCCATCCTTCGGCACATCCATAGCTCCGATTTTAGGAGCGATTTTTATAGCAAGGGGTGTGGTCGCCAGCGAAAGCACAAAGGCGACTGCAAACACAGCCCACAAAATATCATACATTTTTATTCTCCTATTTTTTCGACTTCAAGGCCTGCTTCCTCGAGTATATTCAGCGAAAGATCATCAGGATAACCCTCCTTGACCACTATGCGCTCAATACCTGCGTTGATGATCATCTTTGCGCATATTACACAAGGCTGATGGGTTATGTATATGGTGCCGCCTTCAATAGCATGCCCCATTGCAGCCGCCTGAATTATAGCGTTCTGCTCGGCATGCAATGCCATGCAGAGTTCATGCCTTTCCCCTGATGGCACATTCAGCTGCTGCCTCAGACAGCCGCCCCTGTCTTCACAGTGCTTTATGCCTCTCGGCGCACCGTTGTACCCTGTAGCGATTGCATGCTTGTCCTTTACTATAACCGCACCTACATTTCGTCTCATGCAGGTTGACCTTTTAGCCGTCAGCTCGGCCATCTCCATAAAATACTGATCCCAGCTTGGTCTGTTCATGTCTTTCTCCATTTCTAATAATAAACTTCCACCAGATACAGGCCTTCCGCAGGTGCCGTGTGTCCCGACTTCTGTCTGTCTCTGCTTTCAATTATATTCTTGAGTTCATCCGGTTTTTTCTTGCCCAGGCCTACTTCCGTCAGAGTGCCGACTATTATCCTTACCATGTTGTACAGAAAACCATCGCCTGATACCTCTATTATAACATTCTCTGCCTCACGTCGTATGACGAGACGGTGAATTGTTCTCACCGTGGTTTCCTTTTCCTGGCCTCCTGCTGCCTGAAAGCATTTAAAATCATGAGTGCCTTCAATATAGGCAGCAGCCTGTCTCATAACATCAAGGTCAAGAGGCTGTCTCACCTGATAGCAATAGTTTCTCCGGAAAATATCCACCTCCGGGCAGTTTCTTATTATATAGCGGTACATCTTGCCTCTGCTGTTGAATCTGGCATGAAAGCCATCAGGAACATCCTCTGCCTTGATGATACGCACATCTCCCACTGCCTGCTGCGAATTCATTCCTCCTGCCAGCAGATTGTTTGCTGCCAGGGCTATTCTGTCTGTAGGAATTCCGAAGTCTCCTCTGAAGGAAGCTCTCTGCCCCAGAGCATGGACGCCCGCATCCGTTCTGCTTGTCCCGTTTATAGCTACAGGCATTCCGCAAATATGTGAGAGCACCCTTTCCAGCTCCCCCTGCACCGTGCGCACTTCAGGCTGCCTCTGCCATCCGTGGAACCCGCTGCCGTCATATTCGATTGTCAGCAAAATGTTTCTTTCCATGTTGTTTATTTTCTCGGAAGTTCTATCTGCCTGTTTCCCTTTGACTGTCTGTAGAGGGTGAATTTACGTCCTATTGCCTGTACAAACTCGGCTCCAAGCTGTGGTGCCAATTCATTGGCCGTCGCCTTGGCATCAAGCTCAGCTCCCTCCTGAATTTTTACCTTTACCAGTTCCCGCGCTTCCAGGCACTGATCTATTTCTTTAATTACGTTACCTGTCACCCCGGCCTTGCCGATATACACCGTCGGATCGATGTTATGTGCCAGACTGCGAAGAAAACTTCTCTGCTTGCTAGTTATCATATTTTTCTCTCTTTCGTTTTATTTTAAAGCTTCTTTTTCTAAAGCTGTATTATTATATTATAACTCATTTTATGCAAAATGACCAGATAAATTGCAGCCGCAGCTGCAATATATGGCACCATAGGTCTTTCATCGGACAGCCTGGCGCCCTTTCTTATCATAAGCCAGATAAAGTGCCCTGCGCTGAGAAATGTGGATATTACAAAGACCGAGATAATTCCATCCGTTCCCAGAGCAAGTCCCAGAGCCGCAAAAAGCTTCACATCGGCACCTCCCACAGCAGGTTTTTTATAGAAAAGTCTGCTTATAAGGGCGATTGCAAGCAGTACCCCGAAGCCCAGAGCTGCGCCTCTCAGGCAGTCCATCACCCCAAAGGCATGATGAGATATGAATCCAAGACCCGTTATTACCAGCAGCATTATCAGCTGGTCGGGAACAATCATATATTTTATATCGGCAATGGACATTTCCAGCAGCAGCCATATTGCCGCCAGCGCCGGGACTGCAAAAAGAGGATCTTCAAGACCAAGCTTTATTCCGAAGACTATGAAAACTCCGGTGAAAACGTACTTCCACGGAGTGCTCTTTATTCGCTGGCAGGTGGGATGAAGCAGCTCTTCGGATGGCTCCTGTCCATAGTCGCAAAGCCACTTTCCGGGAATTCTGTTAAAAAAGTATACCGCACCGTTTCCCAGCAGTACCCCTAGCACAATGGCCACGCCGCATATAATAAATGTAACAATCAGCTGCTTTTCCACGACTTTTTTACCCCTTTCTTAACCGGCTCCGCGTTCCTGCAGCACAGTCAGTTCAGTATATGTATTTTACCATACCATACAAAAAATGTACATTTCTTCTTTTTTCTTTTTGGCTTTTTGGTTGAGGTTTTCCATTTTATCAGATATAATGAGAACGGTTGAAAACACATAGGAGGAAAGAAAAGATGGAATTAGTAAAATTCGACATAATCGGACTGATGCTGAACCCCTTCATTCTCATGTTCGTAACCGTCGGCCTGGGTCTTCTTTTCGGGAAGATCAAGTTCGGCAAGTTCAGCTTCGGTTCCTCAGGAGCACTCTTCGTAGGTCTGGCAGTTGGCTGGGCTGTATACGGCTTCGCTCAGAAAATATATAATTCAGGGGATGCTGCTGCAGCAGGCATGAAAGCTGCAACTCAGATTATGGAAGGAAACGGCGGCAAGGTTGTAAACAGCTACTTTTTCTCCGCAGCCCTCATCATCTTTGTGGCCACTGTAGGTCTTCTGGCTGCCAAGGACCTGGGCATAGTTCTTAAAAAGTACGGTGCCAAATTCGTAGTGCTTGGCATTGTAATAACTATGGTGGGCGCAGGCGCCACATATGCATGCACAGCCTTTGTAAAAGGAACCAATCCTTATGCGGTAATAGGTGTATACACCGGAGCAATGACAAGCTCCCCGGGTCTTGCTTCTGCTCTGGAAACCTCTGAGAACAGAGCTGCCGAGCTTGCGGAAAATTATACAGAGCTTGACGACAAGGAAAAAGAGGTAGTACTTTCAGTCCTTCAGCTTGATGAAAAGTATGACGGCATGACTGTTGAAAACACTGCAGATCTTACAGATGAGCAGAAGCAGGCTTTCATCAACCAGGCTGCAGGTCAGGTTGGTATCGGTTCTGCCGTAGCTTATCCTTTCGGAGTAATCATAGTTATACTTGCAGTAAACTTCCTTAATGTCATATTTAAATTCGACGTTGAAGAGGAGAAGAAAAAATACAAGCTGGAAATGGATGCTGCAAGAAATATAAGCGGTGTCAGACAGGTTCCTACTACAGAATTCAATCTGATTTCATTTGCTATAGTATGTCTCGCAGGCTACCTGCTGGGTTCGATAAAGATATACATGGGACCTCTGGGATATGTAAGCCTTGAGTCCACAGGCGGAGTTCTTATCGGCTCCCTGGTTCTGGGCTACATCGGCAAAATCGGACATTTATCCTTCAGAATGGACCCTAAGGTACTGTCCATATTAAGGGAGTTCGGACTTTCATTCTTCCTTGCCATAGTAGGCCTAAACTACGGATACGGAGCAATCGACGCCATAACAAGCTCCGGTCTGGTACTGGCACTGGAAAGCCTTGCAGTGGGAGCAATCGCAATTATGTCAGGCTTCCTTCTTGGCCGTTACGTATTCAAGCTTAATTGGATCATACTTTCGGGAGCTCTCTGCGGAGGCATGACATCCACACCGGGTCTTGGAGCTGCTACTGATGCTGTAGGAAGCGACGATCCGGGTGCAGGCTATGGAGCTACATATCCGTTTGCACTGTTTGGAATGGTAATCTTCACAATAGTTATTCTCAAGCTGCCGCTGCTTTAAACGCTGATTCACAAAATAATGTGCCTGCCTCCGACTTAACCCGTGAGGCAGGTTTTTTATATGATTTTTTTTAGCCGTATGTTAAAATATCTGTAACGAATCTCCATTAAGAAACACTAATTTACGAAAGCACTTAAGGAAGGAGGAAAGCATATGAGTCATACCGATTCAATGGACCGGATGTATCGAAAACATTCACAGATGATTTATGCTTTCCTCCTGTCGCGGACCGGGGAAGCCGCTCTGGCAGAAGAACTTACACAGGAAACCTTTTATCAGGCAGTTAAATCCCTTAACAGCTTCAAAGGACAGAGCAGTGCATCAACATGGCTTTGCGGCATAGCAAACAATGTGTGGCTTTCCCATCTGCGCAAACAGAAACGCTCAGGTGAAATCTTTTCATCAGATGAAGATGAGGCATGCTTTGCATCATCTTCTGCCGAGTCACCGGAAGATAAGTTTATCAGGAAAGCTGACAATCTGACTCTTATGCAGGCACTGCATGAGATTAAAGAGCCTATGCGGGAAGTTCTGTATCTGAGACTCATGGGTGAACTTTCCTTCCGTGAAATCGGCCAGATAATGGGTCAGTCCGAAAACTGGGCCCGGGTAACCTTTTTCCGCGGCAAAAAGAAACTGATAGAGGGGGTTAAAATAGATGAATGACAATGATGCAAGAAAGATTCCGTGTGAAGTAGTGCAGGATCTGATTCCGCTCTACGCTGACAATCTCGTATCAGAAACGACGAGAGAAATAATCGATGAGCATGTAGCCCGATGTACATCCTGCGCTAAAGCAGTCAATGAGGCTAAGGACAGTCTCAAAGAAAATTTTGACTGTGAATCTGTTAATTATGAAGGAAAAGATGTAGACTACCTCAGAAAAGTCCGCACCAGCAGCCATAAAAAAATAATTGCCGGTGTATGCATAACACTTTGTCTGACACTCATATTTGCCGGCATCAAGCTTTTCGTCTATGGCTCACCTGACTATGGATACACGATGTCCATAGTCTCTGATTCAGCCGGAAAATATCAGGTCAGGGGAACTCTTACCGGCTCAGCAGCTTCATTCAGCCGCTATAAGGTTAAGGCTACAGAAGACGGCGGCGAGGAACTCATAGTCTACAGCTGTCTCACGTCGCCTTTAAACAGGACCGGTGGCTTTTCAATCGGCTGTTCCGTAAATGGAAAATATCTGGACGTAAACGGCACACGTATCATGGCTGACGGGACCATATATAATGCAGCTCTGGCTCAGCAGTTATTCGAAGCGGCACATCCGTACATCGGAGATATGCCTGCCAACAACGACCTTGCATTTGCTCTCGGCATCTCAAAGAATGCCAGTGCATATGCCAATAAACTTCACACCGAAAATGAGCCTTACGGCTGGGAGTTTGTCTTCAAAGAAGCAGGTGATATTAAAAAGCAGGAGGAGATAACCCGCAAGATGGAGCTTTATGCCCCTGTGCTTCTGGCTCTTGTAGATAACTGCGATGAAATAATGTGGTCCTTTGCAGATGACCTGGAAAGCGCACCTGATAAGCCCGAATATAAGGTGACTTCCGAAGATGCAAGCAAGCTTCTCGGTGCTGATGTAAAAGCCTATGCCGAAAGTCCTGATAAGGTCATGGAACTGCTGCATCAGTTAGGGCTGTAAGATAAAAAAGAATCCGGCTGCCACTATT
>JALFXR010000209.1 GCA_022787405.1 Bacillota bacterium | reverse complement strand
TAGATGATTTCTGTCTTCCGAAGAGACTGTCATCGTTCATGTATTTTAAAATGCTGCTTTTCTTTTCCGGTGTCAACGGCACTGCAGCCTGACTTGGAGGTATGTACTCAGTCTGAGGCTGACTGCTGGTGACAATCTTTATTTCATGCTGATGCGACGGCTGTGGAGTGTCAGGTTTCCCGGCAGCGGATGTCTTAGGCAGAGTCTTCATCGCAACCTGAACACCCTGTTCATCCTCTGTTTCAATGTCAAGATGGGCGTTTTCCTTTATGAGTCGTCTCTCCTCCATTTTCTCGCCTATTTTAGCAAAGAATCTGGAAACCGGCGTATTTATAAGAAGCAGCAGGCAGATAAGAGTCACAACTACTGTGAAAATCCAGCAGCCGCTTTTGCCCAGCCACATTATTAGCACTGATCCGATGACCATTCCCAGGAACCCGCCGGAAAGCAGCTTTTCACCTGAAACATAGAATCCTTTTACTTCCTCCATGGACCAGACAATTTTTTCCGGGTCTATGAACCTGATTGAATTCATAGTGCAAAGCATAAGCAGAATTACAAACAGCAGCATTATGGTTTTTACTGAGAAATGGGATGTCTGCCTTGCAAAGAGCAGAATGCCGAACACAATAAGGTAAAATGGCAGCACATAACCCATAAATCCGAAGAGCCCCTTGAGACAGAGGTCAATCAGTTCGCCCAGTCTGCCGGCTCCTCCTGTAAATGAGGCAACTATAAGGAATACACCGATTGCTATGGTGATTATGGCCCATATTTCGTCGATAACTCGCTTATCAGCATTCTTTTTTGCCTGTATCTCCTGTGCCTTGGCTTTTGCTTTGGAGTCTGTCTTTCCTTTTGTAGTTTTATTTTTTGAGCCGGGCGGTCTTCCCGGTCCTCTTTTAGTTTCAGCCATTTTTAATTTCTCCTAAGTGTTCTGTTTATTGTCCCTATTATCCATTGATTATGCCAAAATACTGTAAAGTACTGTAAAGTACAACGATTGCCCCCAGTACCCATACATAGTATGAGAAATAGCTTAATTTCTTATCTGATACAATTTTAATCATGGTTTTGATTGCAATCAGTCCGGATATTGCGGCCACTGCCATTCCAACAATGACAGGTCCCAGCTGCGCCATATCCATGCCCGCCTCAATTGCGTCCGGAGCCTCCATAATAGCAGAGCCCAGAATTGACGGTATAGAAATCAGGAAAACAAACTTAACCGCAAACTTCCTGTCAAGGTTGCAGATAAGGCTTCCGAAAAGTGTTGAACCTGATCTGGAAATTCCCGGACAGATGGCGATTCCCTGCACCGTGCCTATAAACAGAGCATTACGGAAATTCATTCTGTCGATTCCCCTGCTTGAATTTCCCGTTCTCTCTGCAAGAATCAGCAGAAATCCGGTAATAATCAGACCGATACCTATAGGAAGCACTGAAGTGTAAAGCTTATCAAACAAATCGTTGAACAAAAGTCCTATTATAGCTGTCGGAATAGTAGCCACTATAATCATTACTCCCAGTTTTCTCACAGGCCGTTCTTCCAGTCTCAGACCTTTTCCTGTGACGAGATCCCTGATGGTCAGGCAAAGCTCAACTATAAGCTCCCATATGTCCTTCCAGTAAACTACAAATACGGAAATAAGAGTTCCCACATGCAGCAGCACCGCAAACAGAAGCACTTTGTTTTCGTCAATACCAAACCACTGCTGCAGCAGTGCCAGATGACCGGAACTGCTTATGGGCAGAAACTCGGCCAGACCCTGCACCAGCCCCAAAATAACCGCTTCGAAATATGACATTTTTTCCTCCTAAACTGACTGTGCTAAAACTTTTTTCCGATATATCCCTTTGCCTTCAGAGTTTCAGCGCAGAGTATCGCTCCGCCTGCTGCACCTCTTATGGTATTATGTGATAATCCAACGAATTTATAATCATAGATGCTGTCCTCTCTGATTCTTCCGATGGAGATTCCCATACCCTTGTCTCTGTCCACATCGGCCTTTACCTGCGGTCTGTTATCCTCTTCGAAGTATTTGATGAACTGTTCAGGTGCCATAGGAAGTCCTTCTTCCTGCGGGAATCCCTTGTAGCTTTCCAGCTTTTCTATGAGCTGCTCTTTAGTCGGCTTCTTTCTGAACTTAACAAAGGCTGCAGCTGTGTGACCGTTCAGCACCGGAACTCTCAGGCACTGACATGTAATCTTCGGCTCTTCTGCCTTTACGATTACTCCATCTTCAATTCTGCCCCAGATTCTGAGCGGCTCCTGTTCGCTCTTTTCTTCTTCGCCTCCGATATAAGGAATAATGTTTTCCACCATCTCAGGCCATGCCTTGAAGTCTTTGCCCGCACCTGAAATAGCTTGATAGGTTGTAATCACACATTCATACGGTTCGAATTCCTTCCATGCGTTAAGGGCAGGAACATAGCTCTGAATTGAGCAGTTTGGCTTAACGGCGATAAATCCGCGCTTTGTTCCGAGTCTCTTTTTTTGGTGCTCGATTACTTCGAAATGCTCAGGGTTGATTTCAGGAATCACCATTGGCACGTCCGGTGTCCATCTGTGAGCGCTGTTGTTTGAAACTACAGGAGTTTCAGTCTTCGCATATGCTTCCTCGATTGCCTTGATTTCTTCCTTTGTCATGTCTACTGCACTGAAAACAAAATCCACTGTGGATGCGACTTTTTCGACCTCGTTGACGTTCATAATTCTAATGCCTTTTACTGCTTCCGGAATCGGTGTGTCCATCTTCCATCTGCCTGCCACGGCTTCTTCATATGTAAGGCCTTCACTTCTCGGGCTTGCTGCGATGGTGGTTACTTCGAACCATGGATGATTTTCCAGTAAAGCGATAAAACGCTGTCCGACCATTCCCGTTCCTCCGAGAATTCCGACTCTTAATTTTTCTGACATTTCAATACCTCTCTTTATATCTATTTTTATTTTCGCTTTCCTAAGCACACTTAATAGTATATTTTAGCACTTTTCCTTTGATTTTTCAACAAAATCCCTTACCTTGAATATAATAATTTATCAACATTTTTCGCAAAAGTTAAGTAAACAAGGAGGTGTCATTCATTGACTCTTTTTAAAGGCGCCGCGACAGCGCTCATTACCCCCTTTAAGGACGGTAAAATAGATTATGTTTCCATGGGAAAACTGATAGAATGGCAGATTGCAGAGGGTATAGATGCTCTCGTGGTCTGCGGAACTACAGGTGAAGCTTCAACACTTTCCACTAAAGAAAAAATCGATCTTACAAAGTTTGCGGTGGATCTTGTAAACGGCCGTGTTCCTGTCATCGCAGGCACAGGCGGTAATTGCACAGAGTCTGCTCTTGAACTTTCCAAAGAAGCCGAGGCAACGGGTGCAGACGGACTTCTGATTATAACTCCATACTACAATAAATGCACCGAATCCGGCCTTATAACTCATTTCGAGAAAATCGCCGATGCAGTACATTCGCCTATAATAATGTATTCAGTTCCTTCAAGAACCGGAGTTAATATGACCGGTGAAGCAGTTGCTGTCCTCAAATCCCACCCTAATATAGTCGGACTGAAAGAGGCTTCGGGCAATATATCTCAGGTATGCCATATTGCAGCACACATAAGTGATGATTTCAATATTTACTCCGGCAATGATGATCAGACTGTGCCTATTCTGTCTCTTGGAGGTATCGGCTGTATTTCAACAGTTTCTAATATTATACCGGCCCGCTTCAGCCGTATGATACATCATTACCTGGATGGGCGAGTACGACTGGCAGGAGCTGAGCAGGTCGCTCTGAAACCGCTGATTGATGCTGTTTTCACCGAGGTCAATCCTATTCCTATCAAATCTGCTCTCTACATGATGGGCATGTGTAATCTCGAATACAGACTGCCTCTGTGCCCGCCTTCAAACAAGACTCAGTATCTTCTCTACGACGAGCTGAGCGAGTACGGACTTCTACCGAATCGAGTAGGGGCTAACATGTAGCCCCTCTCACACCACCGGGCATGCCGTTCGGCACTCGGCGGTTCAATTCAAATAATAATCTAGACAACTGAGAAGTCCTCGCTTTGCGAGGATTTCTTTGCTAATGAGGCGTAGTCCTGTTGTCTTTGCTACCGCCTGATAGTGGTCTCCAAATCCAGCGGACTGCTTCGCCATCCATTCAGGTGCGCCAAGCCTTCTCAGTCCCCAATAGCGTTTCGTACCTTTCTTCCACTGTTTCCATATGACGATTCTCATTCTTGTGCGCAGATGTTCATCTATTCTTGTTAGAGCAGCCTTCATACTTCCTATTCTGAAATAGTTTATCCATCCACGTATGACTTGATTGAGCTTCTCAATCCTGTAGTCCATACTCACTGACCAGCTTCTTTTTGTCAGCTGTTTCAGCTTTCTTTCAAACCTTTTAATTGAATCTTTGTGTGGTCTTGCCTTCCAACCCTCTGCGTCTTTCCAGAATCCAAAGCCCAGATATTTCAGCTTGCTTGGTGTCGTAACCTTTGTTTTGGTTGCGTTCACTCTTAGCCCGAGCTTCTTCTCTATCCACTTTGTTATTGTGTGCATTACTCTGTTAGCTGCCGCACTGCTTCCTACTGCTATCACACAGTCATCTGCATATCTTACAAAGTGAAGCCCTCTGGCTTCCAGTTCCTTATCCAGTTCATTAAGCATTATGTTGCTTAACAGCGGTGAAAGGTTGCCTCCCTGCGGGGTTCCTTTGTTGGTTTCCTCGTATCTGCCCCTTACCATTACACCTGCATTAAGGTACTTCCTAATGAGGGATTCGGTATCAGGGTCTTGTATGAGTTTCCCCACTAACGTCATAAGTTTGTCCTGTGGTACATTGTCGAAGAATTTCTCAAGGTCTATATCCACTACATAAGTGTATCCGTCGTTAAAGTATTCAAGTAGTTTCACAATTGCCTGCTGAGCCCTGCGATTTGGTCTGAACCCATAGCTGTATTCGCTAAAATGTGGCTCAACTATAGGTGTCAGTCTTTGCACAATTGCCTGCTCGATGATTCTGTCTACTACCGTTGGTACTCCAAGATTTCGTACCCCTCCGTCCGGTTTTGGTATTTCTACTCTTCTTACCGGCTTTGGCTTGTACTTTCTCTTTTGGATTTTGTCTCGGATATTTACCCAGTTCTCTTTGAGATAGTCGTCGATTTCCTCTATGGTAATTCCGTCGATTCCTCTTGCACCCTTATTGGCTTTTACCTTCTTGTATGCAAGTCTCATATTATCTCTGCTGAGAATCTCCTCTAACAGTTGTGACATAGATTCGTCTCCTTTCTTCGTTATGCTTCGCACCCTCTCAGTCCTACCTCCTATGAAAGTTTCACTCCGTTACGTCTTCGCTACTATCTTCCTCGTCGGACTTGAGTGCTTACTTTTGCAAGTCCATTTGACTCTTGAATTGTTCAGCCCTTCGCTCCACTTCCATTACAGAAGCTTCCACACTACTATGGCTTCTGCTGACTTCTCACAGTTCGTTGTTACTACGGCTAATGAGACCGCCTGTGAGACCTCACGGGATAAGCCGTTAGTCTTTCCTCGTCTACCTGCCTAATCTACCTGCATAGGTTACGGTTGTCTTTTGGACTTCACAACTTATAGCTTGCTTATCCGCTATGCAAGCCTTGGTATTAGGTTCCTGTTCGTCAGGCTACGATTTCGCTATCTCTTCTTCTCGCCTGTATCTCACGATACAAACCTTGAGAGTCGCTATCGGGTTCGTCGACAACTACGCCCTTTGTGGACTTTCACCACAGACTGACGGCATGCCCGTCATACTATA
>JALFXR010000066.1 GCA_022787405.1 Bacillota bacterium | reverse complement strand
AAGGGAAGCGTACAGGCACTAACGAGGAAAAGGTTCATGAAATCAACGGCTACAAAGTCAGACGCAGATACGGAAACGAAGAAGCGGATAACTGTCTCCGCAGAATTGTACAAATTAAAATTTCGCAGATTTTACAAGATGAAAAGAAAATAGTAACATAACGGTAATCATTATATGTATTGTCGGGAAAGGAGGAAAAATGAAATTAAAAGCGGCAATATATTGCAGATTATCTAAGGAAGATGTCGATAAAGAAGATCCCGGGCAGGAAAGCCAGTCTATAGTCAATCAGACCATGCTTCTGCTGGACTATGTGGAGTCTCATGGTTTTGAGCTGTATGATATTTATAAAGATGACGACTACTCCGGATTGTATGATGACAGACCCGGATTTGAAAGATTGATAAGTGATGCACGTGACAGGAAATTTGATGTGGTGATTGCCAAAACACAGTCGCGGTTTACGAGAAACATGGAACATCTTGAAAAATATCTTCACCATGATTTCCCATTGTGGGGAATAAGGTTCATAAGTGTAGTGGACAATGTGGACACTGAACTGAAGGGCAATAAAAAGACACGGCAGATTAACGGGCTGATCAATGAGTGGTACTGCGAGGATTTATCCGAATCCATTAAAGCAAGTTATCTTATCAAGCAGAAAATGGGACAATTTCTGGGACCTGTTGCGCCCTATGGATATATGAAGGACCCTCAGGATAATCATCATCTTGTCCCGGACCCCTATGCGTCAGAAGTGGTAAAACGAATATATCATTTATATCTGAGTGGAATAGGAAAGGCTAAGATAGGTGTGATACTTACAGATGAAGGGGTGCTGGTGCCGACGGAATATAAACAGAAGGTGCAGAAACTGAATTACCGCAATGCACACATAAAAGAAGGGCAGACACCTCGCTGGTGTTTTCAGACAATCGATGGAATTTTGAGGGATGAAGTATATATCGGAAATACGGTACAGAATAAATGCTCAAAAAAATCCTACAAAGATAAAAAGAAAACTGCCGTGCCGAGGGACCAATGGATTCGGGTGGAAAATACCCATGAACCGATTATTGACAAGGAAACCTTCTTTCGTGTGCAGGAGCAGATGAAACAGCGCACACTTCCTGTTGATATCAAATCCCTTAAAGAAAATCTCTTTACCGGAAGGATGTTCTGCGGGGACTGCGGAAAAAAGATGATTTCCACTGTATCAAAGAAAAATAAGAATGGGGAGCGATACCGCTTCTATATATGCAGTGATTATAAAAGCTTCGGGAACCGGTTCTGCTCAAGCCACATGATAAAGGAAGAGGAACTGAAGACCATTGTGCTTCAGGATCTGAAGGCCCAGGCAGACCTGATACTTTCCGAGAAGAGAAAGGGCATTCTTAGAAATTACAAATGCATCAGCGGCACTCAGACGAAAGCATTTAACCTGAAGAATCTGAAAGAAGAACTGAAAAAGATACAAAATTATAAGGAAAAGTCATTTGAAAACTATGTAGATGGAATGATTTCCAAAGCCGACTATGTAAAGCTGAAAGAAAAATATGACGGCAGAGAGCGGCAGCTGCAGAAAGAAATTCAGTCCTGCACCGGCGAACGCATAGAATCATCCTGGGAGACCGAGTTTGAGGACTGGCTGGAGAAGTTCACAGATGACTTTAATGTAGAAGACCTGACAAGGGAAATGGTACTGAACCTGATAGACAGCATATACATATATAAAGACAAAGTGATTGAAATAAATTACAAGTTCAGCCTTGACGGAGAACCCGGCAGTTACCGCATGGGATAACGGAAAATCTCCCCCAAAAGTCTCCTTTTTAAACGCTATATGTGTGGCTCTGGCCGAATATGTGGCAGGCAGCGAGGAGATCTTTGTGGAGCGAATGAACGAGAGAGCAGCAGAACTTGGTATGAAGGATACACATTTTGTAAATACTAATGGTCTTCCTGTAGCAGATCACTACTCAAGTGCATATGATATAGGACTGATGTCAAAAGAACTGTATAAGCATGAGGAAACTCACAAGTGGTTCACCACATGGCAGAGCACCATCACAGTAGGACTGCCGGGCAAAGAAAAAGAATTCGGCCTGACCAACACCAACAAGCTCATCAAGCATTATCAGGGATGCAACGGCATCAAGACGGGTTTCACCTCAGATGCAGGTTACTGCCTAAGCGCTTCGGCAACCCGAGGTCAGACCCACCTCATAGCAGTAGCCCTTGGCTGCGAAACGGCCAAGATAAGAAACGCCGAAATCTGCAAGATGCTGGATTACGGTTTTGCTAATTACGAGACCCACGTAGCCGCCGAAAAAGGTCAGAAGATTTCCACGGCAGAGATTCAGAGGGGAACGCCGCAGAAAATTACAGCAGTAACTGCAGACAGAATTACAGCACTGGTTAAAAAGGGCGAGACCGATTCCGTAAAAAACAAGGTCCTTATGGACGAAAAGGTTGCCCTGCCTCTAAAGGCGGGAGACAAGGTGGGTACGCTGCAGGTGCTCAAGGATGGCAAGGTGGTAGGAGAATGTGACCTGGTTTCTGACTGCGACGTAGAGAAAGCCTCCTTTACTGAGCTTATCAAGCGAATGCTTACATACAAAGGAAAAGAATACGGGAAGTAACTTTAAAGGAGCGGAGAATTATGGAGAAACTTATCATACCGGAAGGAACTACAAAAGAATTTATTCTTTCCTTCTCGTCTTTCTACAAGGCTGCCTATGCGCAAGACATGCTGGAGGAGAGAGGCATATCCTCGACCCTCAAAAAGCTGCCGCCGGAGCTTATCAGGTCCTGCGGTACAGGGCTGTATCTGAGAACCGACTCCATACAGCTGGTTCAGCAGGTCTTTGACGAAAAGCAGATATCGACCCGGGGGATCTACCAGATTCGGAGAGATGGGGGAAACGAAAAAAAATATATCAGGATGAAATAAACAAAAACTTCGTGACATTTGCGGCAAAAAGTATTACAATAGCCATGAAGAATGTTATTGACAGAGTAAGGACAGTGCGTCAAGTGCCGGCGGATGGGATGTTGCCGTCGGACGAAAAGCCCTGGAGGCTTGCGTTGCTGCTCCTGCGTCCGCTGCCACCCAAGGAAAAAACAAACTCCTTCTGTGGCAATCTGCCATGAAAGGAGTTTTTGTTATGGCTAAAAATACTAAACAATTGACAGTTAATGCTATGATGGCTGCCATGTGTGCTGTTCTGGGTTACATGGCTCTGGATATGGGAAACCTTAAGGTTACCTTTGAGAGTCTGCCTATTTTGATAAGCGCTCTCATGTTCGGACCGGTAGACGGGATGATTGTAGGCGGCATGGGAACCCTGGTTTACCAGCTGCTTAAATATGGTGTCAGTGCCACTACCCTGCTCTGGATGGCGCCTTACATAATATGCGGTCTCATAGTGGGCCTGTATGCCAGGAAGCATAATTTCACCATGAGCAAAGGTCAGATAATGCTTATCGTTATCATTAATGAGCTGCTTATTACAGCTCTGAATACAGGTGTGCTTTATATCGACAGCAAGATCTACGGGTACTACTCCGCTGCATTTATTTTCGGAAGTCTGGTTCCGAGAATTGCTATTTGCGTAGGTAAGGCCATTGTATTCGGACTGGTGCTGCCGGGGCTTACCAAGGCACTTAAGCATCAGGTGATCAGTTAATAAATCAAATTAATAACATCCGACTAAAAACGCCTTCGGGCGTTTTTTTATTTAAAAAATATTTTAGACTATGCCCACTTTCGACAAATTTCGCAGTTCATGTAGTGTATCATTGACCTGTGAGGTAGGAAAAAGTGGTTATTTATTCTGAATATCTGTT
>JALFXR010000025.1 GCA_022787405.1 Bacillota bacterium | reverse complement strand
TAGTAAAAGCTGAACATACACAGATGAAAATCTGTACTGTTCAGCTTTTTCGGTGGTAAGATTATTTATGCTGATTATTTTTTTACGTCGTCACTCAGATCACTGCTTGTAAGCGTCTTCTTGTCCTCGTATATTTTTAAGAGCTTATCATACTCAGCCTTTGCCTGTTCATAACTGTCATACTGGAAGGTTGCCGAACCGCCAAGACCGTCTTCGCCTTCCATAACATTTGCAAAACCATTGTGCAATGAATAATACTCATTTGCAGTTCCGTCGTTGTATTTTTCAACCTTGGCGTAATATACATCATACTTTTCGTTGCGATACCCTATGACGGGAACATTTTTTCCCTCATTTGAGCTATCAACGGGCACAGTAGACCAGTAAATTGCGGGATTGGAAAGGATTCCGGAAGAATCACTGCTTTTGGCATAAATCTGCCATGTTGTCGCACCATAGTCTGTTGCCAGGTCAAAGCCGTGTTCCCTTGCGTAATCCATAAATTTTTTGGTTCCCTCGCCCTGAGTTTCAAGCTCGTTGGAATTGATAACGTTATATTTGTATTTTTCCCCCACAATTTCTTTAAGTATTTCCTTGGTCAGAAATTCAGCAGCAGATGTTTTGTTTATATATTCTTCCTTGCCTCCCCAGTCGATATAGGCATGATCATCACGGTAATAAACCTTGCAGGTACCGCCTGATTCCGGAGCACGAAGCCAATAACCGGAATTCTGGGTTATACCGCCTATACTTATATTGCTGATATCAGTTGTCCAGCCCTTCACCGCCTGCTTCAGAGGCACTTTTATCAGATACAAACCATTTCCCTGATACAGCGATGAGTTTGTGTCCTCAGTCATTACGGCCATCATCACCTCGGAATAGGCGCTTCTTACGTTGGCGAAATCAACAGATTCCCTGCTTTTTTCCAGACGACCTGAAAAAATAGGGATGCTGACTGCCACAAGAACGGACAGAATTGCCACGACGATAAGGAGCTCTGCCAGAGTAAAACCTTTATTATTTCTATTCATTTTGCAGACCTCCTTTCCTAATGAAAACATAAAATATATTAGTAATTTTATCATCAACAGAGACTTTTGTCCAGTATGATACTTAAATCGGTGTGATTAAATCGGATATTGATTATAGCACAGATAAATGGTAACATTTAGCTGTAAAGACGGAGGTGAAAATTATGATATTTGTTTGTTATCCAAAATGCTCAACCTGTCAGAAGGCTAAAAAATGGCTAGATGAACATAATGTGGAGTATACAGAGCGCAATATAGCTGAGAACAAGCCTGAATATGACGAATTAAAGGAATGGTACGAGAAAAGCGGACTGCCCCTCAAGAAATTTTATAACACCAGCGGTCTCCTTTACAAGGAAATGAAGTTGAAGGACAAGCTGCCGTCGATGAGTGAAGAGGAGCAATTGAGACTGCTGGCTACAAACGGAATGCTTGTGAAGCGCCCGATTCTTGTCAGCGAAGGTGATGTGCTTGTCGGTTTCAAGGAAGCGGAGTGGGCTGAAATCCTTCTGTAATTCCAGACGACGACGAGCGCAAATGGCGAGCAAAATAATGAGGAGAGAAAATAAAAAAATGGACTTATATAAAAAAGTAGAAGAAAAATTAAACGAGATGAATATTCCTTTTGAAATAGTGGAACATGAACCGGCCTTGACCACGGAGCAGGCCGACAGCTTCATCGAAGGGATAGAAGGTGTAAGAACGAAGACTATGTTCCTCACAAACAAGAAAAAGACTGAGTTTTATTTGCTCATTATGGATGACAAGAAAAGATTAGATAGGGATAAATTCAAGGAAATAGTGTCTTCCAAGCAAATTAAAATGGCATCTGAAAACAGCCTTTTTGAAAAAATGATGCTGCCTCCGGGGGTTGTTTCGCCATTCGGACTGTTAAACAATGAGGATAAAGACATAAAGGTTTATATAGATAAAGAGATAATCGATGAAGAGCGCATGTGTTTTCACCCGAATACAAACGAAAAGACCTTACTTTTGAAAACTGTGGACCTTTTGAAATACCTTGAAAGTATTGAATACAAGGCAAACATCATTGAAATTTAAAGAACAGCAGGGATACTTCAGAAGAGCGTCCCTGCTTTTTATTAATGCATTCCATATGATTACTCCTCCTTACAACTCCTTACAACGCAGCAGTTGACAAATAAAAGGTCGTACACTATAATACATGTAAACGACCGTTTACGTACATTGAAACATAAATACAACCACATACACTTTGGAGGTATGAAACATGGCTGATACCAAGGAAAAAATATTAATGACGGCGCTGCACTTATTTGCAAGGGATGGCTATGAGGCCGTATCTGTCAGAAACATTGCAGAGGAGCTTGGCATGACTAAAGGCGCTCTGTACAGACATTATAAAAATAAGAAGGATATATTTGACAGCATCGTAGAGAGGATGATACGGATTGACGCCCAGAGGGCAAAGAAGCACCAGATGCCGGAAGACAAATACGATACTATGCCGGATGCCTACGAAAATGCCTCTCTGGAGAGGATTCAAAAGTACACAGTTGAGCAGTTCGTGTTCTGGACAGAGGATGATTTTGCATCTAACTTCCGCAAGATGCTGGCTTTGGAACAATATCGCAATACGGAGATGGCGGAGCTTTACAGCCAGTGCATTGTCGCAGGCCCGGTTGAATATATGGAAGATCTGTTTCGCGAGCTGATGAAAAAGGGTGTTTTAAAAAAGGGGGATCCCGGAATGCTTGCTGTAGAATTTTATGCGCCCCTTTTCCTGATGATCAGCATGTCTGATAAAACAGGAAAAAATGGGGACTATGTTGAAATTATCCGTAATCATACGGAACACTTTATGCAGAATCAAGGGGTAAATAAAGCTATACTAGGAGGATAAACTGTGAATAGTATAAAACAAACAAAGACAACACATACAGCAATAAAGAGTATAGTTGTGTGATTCTGCATTCGACAGGATAGAGTCAGTCTGTATACAGAAGAAAATGAACAAATAACAGCAAGTATAAAAGTAATCAGATCTAAGACAAGCACATTGTAGCCAAGAATTCCGGTGTATGTATAGAAAAAAATCGGTATAAGGAATGTACCAAGCAGAATACCGAATAGTAATGAAGAAGTAATGCAGGGATAAATGCTTTTTAGCCTGTAATTTGCAATTAAAGAGAAAAGCAGCATTGGGAAGAATACAAGTTTCATGTGTTCCCATGTTGATTCGTTTACGGGAGAAAAAAATCCTACCACAAAGTTATTATTCGACCAATCATAGAAAAAATGGGAGAGCGTTCCCAGTATTATCACAAATATCGTTCCGATTATCAAATAACGTTTTAACTGATTCATTATTGTCACCTCTGAGATAGTGTATGCAATAAGAAGATGGAAAATGAAAAAGCTTGATAATGGAGTAGGGGAGGGAAAGTAATGAATACAAACAACATTAACATTCGTTTAGAGAAAAAAGAAGAATATCGCCAGGTAGAAAACATGGTAAGAGAAAGCTTCTGGAATGTATATCGTCCGGGTTGCCTGGAACATTATGTGCTTAATCAGCTTCGTGATGACCCGGCATTTGTGAAGGAACTTGATTTTGTTATGGAATTGGACGGCAGACTTATTGGTCAGAACATGTTCATGAGAGCGAACATAAAAGCTGATGACGGCAGAGATATACCAATTATGGCTATGGGACCTATCTGCATTACCCCTGAGCTGAAGAGAAAGGGATATGGAAAGATTTTATTGGATTATTCCCTGGAAAAAGCGAAGGAGCTTGGCTGCGGCGCTGTCTGCTTTGAAGGAAACATTGACTTTTACGGAAAGAGCGGTTTTACCACAGCCGACAAATTCGGCATTCGCTATCACGGGTTGCCGGAAGGCGAAGATGCACCATTCTTTTTATGCAAGGAATTGATTCCGGGATATTTAGATGGCATTACAGGTGAATATGCACCGCCGCAGGGATATTTTGTAGATGAAGCAGAGGTGGAAGCATTCGACAAGGAGTTTCCTCCTAAGGAAAAATTGAAACTTCCGGGTCAGATATTCTAAAACCACCGTCCGGATGCAGATACAAGGATGCAGAAGTCTGCACTGCGAAAGCAGATAGGCGCATTCTTCCTGATGCCATTCGCATTGCCGTTCATTATGACAGTGCCGCTTGGAATGGTATTCGGAAAGGTCTATGAGATATGGAATTTCTCGGGTCTTGACGGCGGCCATGCCATGGGTACTGCAGCGCTGATTTCAGCTGCGGTTGCCGGAGTGTATGCACTGTATTTTCTGATCACTTACCGCATTGCCTGCGACCATGTGATCTGTCGCGGCAGGTAAGAAATACTTTGTTGGGCTGACGGACAGTTAAACTGCTGATAATAATATAAAAAAGCAAAAATGCCTGCTTTCAAGGTTTTTGAAAGACAGGCGTTTTTTGTTGTAAAGAAGAATTAAACATGGTATAATCGACATATAACGGAAAATCCTTAAAATATATTAAAATGAAAAGGATGAATTAAAAATGATAATGGACGATTATCTTTGCCAGCTGCCATTTTGGCATGATCTGATGAATGAGGAAAAAACTATCGCTGAACAGGGCACAACCATAAGAAAGTATAAAAAAGGGACATATATCTACGGATTTAATGACGCCTGTTTAGGTATGATTCATGTGATAAAGGGTTCAATCAGAGTATATATGTCTTCTGAAGAGGGAAGGGAAATAACTCTTTTTCATATATGTGAGGGGGAAAGCTGCATTTTGTCTGCAACCTGTGTTATTGGAGAAATCTCCTTTGAGGTTCAGCTTATGACGGAAGAGGAGACCGAAATAATTGCAGTTCATGCGGCAGCATATCAGGAAATAATTGAGAAAAACATCAAAGTGAGATGCTTTTCTTTTGAACTTGCGACTAATAGATTTTCATCAGTTGTGTGGGTGCTGCAGCAGATTTTATTTGCACATTTTGATGAACGTATGGCAAGGTTTCTTTTGAACGAATATGGAAAAACGGGCACTAAAAAGATACGGATGACCCAGGAACTAATTGCTAAGGAAGTAAATTCCGCAAGAGAAGTAGTTGCCAGAATGCTGAGACAATTCGCTGATGAAGGGTGGATAGAAGTGGAACGAGGAGCAATCAATATTAAAGACCTGGATGCACTGAGAAAATTAGCAAAATAAATTTTCTCATGAATGTGACCCGGTCACAGAAAAAATACTGGTTTTTTAGTAGGCTATGAGCATAGGAGGACTTGGCGAAATGAGTTTTATGGATTTATTTAGAAGAACAGATATCAATGAAGGAGTAGAACAGTACAAGAAAGAGGCGAGTGCGGTTTTGCTTGATGTAAGAACAAAAGAGGAATATAAAGAAGGACACATTGAGGGCAGTATCAATGTTCCTCTTCAGACAATCGGTAATGCGAAGCAGCATATTAAGGACATTTCTACACCAATATATACGTATTGCCTAAGTGGGGCAAGAAGCCGTCAGGCGGCAGCTGCTCTTGAGGCAATGGGATATAAAAAGGTTATTAACATAGGTGGTATCGGAGGATATCGCGGCAAGATTGTGAGGTAGTCATATGAAAGTTGTAATCATCGGCGGAGTTGCAGGAGGTGCAACAGCAGCGGCCAGAATAAGAAGGCTTGATGAACAAGCGGAAATCATTGTATTTGAACGCTCCGGATATGTATCTTATGCAAATTGCGGCCTGCCATACTACATAGGCGGCGTAATTGGAGATCCGGAAGAACTCACCCTGCAGACGCCGGAAAGCTTCTGGGAAAGGTTCCGCATTAAAGTGAAGACAAGACATGAGGTTACTTCAATTCATCCTGAGACAAAAAAAGTTACAGTATTTGACATGGATGGAGGTCAGGTATTCGAAGAGTCATACGACAAACTTATTCTTTCCCCGGGAGCAAGACCGATTATACCTGATTTGCCGGGGATTGACAGCGACAGACTGTTTTCGCTCAGGACAGTGGAAGATACATTCCGCATCAGACAGTATGTGGAAGAGAAAAAGCCAGGCAGTGCAGTTGTTGTAGGCGGAGGCTTTATCGGTCTTGAAGTGGCAGAGAATCTGTGCGACATGGGCGTAAAGGTTACAATCGTTCAAAGACCAAAACAGCTGCTGAATATACTGGATTACGATATGGCGGCGTTGGTTCATGCAAAGCTTCGTTCCAAAGGAATTGAATTAAAACTAGGCGGCGATGTGATCGGCTTTGAAACTGTAAATGACGAGATAAAAGTGATGCTTAAGGACGATCAGCCTCTGACAGCGGACATGGTTTTACTGGCAATCGGTGTTGTTCCTGAATCATCCCTTGCCAAAGAGTCAGGTCTGGAACTTGGCATTAAAGGTGCAATCATTGTAAATGATAAGATGGAAACATCGGCAGAGGGTATTTACGCTGTAGGTGATGCGGTACAGGTTAAACATAGGGTCACGGGCATGGATGCTGTGATTTCTCTGGCAGGACCTGCAAATAAACAGGGAAGGATTGCTGCAGACAATATATGCGGATATGACAGTCACTATAAAGGCTCTATGGGTTCTTCGGTAATTAAGCTCTTTGATATGACAGCGGCATCTACAGGACTTACCGAGAAAGCGGCTAAAACGGCAGGCATAAATTGCGACAGAATCGTACTTTCACCATCTTCTCATGCAGGATATTATCCCGGTGCCAAGGTTATGACTATGAAGGTTGTGTATGAAAAAGAAAGCCTCAAGCTTTTGGGGGCACAGATTGTGGGATATGAAGGTGTGGACAAACGCCTGGATGTTCTGGCAACAGCAATATGTGCGGGGATGAGAGCTGATGAACTGAAGGACCTTGATCTTGCATATGCACCGCCGTTTTCATCTGCAAAAGACCCTGTAAACATGGCGGGATTTGTTGTAGAAAATATTGCGACCGGCAAAATGAAGCAGTTCCATTGGGATGAGGTTGATTGCCTTCCGAGAGACGGCAGTGTGAATTTGCTGGATACGAGAACGTCGTATGAATATGAGAATGGCCATGCAGATGGTTTTATTAACATTCCGGTAGATGAGCTGAGAGAACGTCTGGGAGAGATTGACGAGACAAAACCGACATATGTGATGTGCCAGAGCGGTCTGAGAAGTTACATATCATGCAGGATATTAATGCAGAACGGATTTGATTGTTGCAACTTTTCCGGTGGCTACCGATTTTACGAAGCTGTGTCAAAGGAGAAAACAATTGCAGAATATTCTTACCCGTGCGGAATGGATAAATAAATCAGAGAAGGGATGGAAACACCCTCTCTATTTTCGACCCGCCAGATATTCTTCCGTATAGTGGGCAGCCATAGCACCGTCTGAGGCTGCCGTGATTACCTGGCGAAGCACTTTGGTTCTTACATCCCCTGCGGCAAATACGCCGGGGATGTTTGTTTTTGTAGATTCATCTGTTATGACATATCCTCTTTCATCAAGGTCAAGCTGACCGGCAGCGAGTTCTGAGGCGGGTTTTCTGCCTATGGCAACGAAAATGCCGTCGCAGCTAAGCTTTCTTTCATCTCCGGTATTTATATTCTTTATACGGACTCCCGTAACTTTATCGTCAGACAGTATGCCGGTAACCTGAGAATCCCAGCAGAACTCCACATTTTCAGCTTTCATAAGGGTCTCATGATATGTTTTTGAAGCTCTCATAGTGTCCCTCCGATGCACGACGAAAACCTTGGACGCGACGCGGCTGAGGAGCAGTATATCCGCTGCCGCCGTGTTTCCTCCTCCGACAACGACCACAGTCTTTCCTTTGAAGAACATTCCGTCGCAGGTCGCACAGTAGCTTACACCGCGGCCGACAAGCTCTTTCTCCATAGCGACTCCAAGCTCCCTGGGCTCAGCCCCTGTAGCGATGACCACGGTGCGCCCGTAAAAGATGTCATCAGAGGTTTTTATAACCTTCGGGTCGGACTTAAGGTCTGCAGACAGAACCGTGGCAAACACTGTGCGGGCACCGGAACGCTCAGCTTCATTTTTCATCTTTTCCCCCAGAGATAATCCTTCAATGCCATCCTCGAAGCCGGGATAATTGTCTATCTTATCCGTAAGTGCCATCTGGCCTCCCACGACCATTTTTTCCATAACCAGAGTCGAAAGACCTGCCCTTGCACCGTAAAGTGCTGCAGTATACCCTGCCGGACCGCCGCCGATTATTATCATATCGTAAATCTTATCCATTGAAACACTCCTTTTTCCTTTGCTAAATACATATTATACCCTGTTTTGCATATAACATTTGCTCTGTTGAATTAAGAAAAAATGTGTGATAAAATTAAAAAAGATATTCCGACAAAGGGAGGGGATTAAAACCATGACAGAAGTATCTGAAAACCGCCAATTCTGCACAGACGTGATGAAAACCGCTGCTGAGGGTCTCAACTACGGCTTGATTTATGTGCAGGAAGACGGCAGCATAGGCGAATACAGTCCCCTGGCAAAGGAAATGATGGGAGTGACTCTTCCTGAGGGAGAGAGTCATCCGGCAGGAGAGCTTACCGGTGGTGACATAGTGGTTTTTCTTGACAATGATCTGGGAAACGATGATAAAATGACGCCGGAAGACCTTAAAGCACTCAATATCCACAGCAGAGAAATCAAACCGGGCAGTGTGGTCCTCGCTATCGGTGTGTTTAACAATAAAAAAATCCAGCCGATATATAAATCTTTCAGCGATTATATACCCGACAACAGAATTGAACTTTCCCACCGCTACCTGGGATTCAGCATTGAGGCGGTCATCGACTTTGAAAACCGCCGTATGAGCGTAATCCTCAACGGTAAGGAATACTATATGAACTACCTTGAGAGCATAGGGTACATGGTGGTTATAGACGGGCTCACCGGCAACGTTAAGTTCTTCCAGTCGAAGGGCTATGGATACAGAGGCGAAGAAGCGGGAGAACTTTTGAGAGGCAAGAAGTTTGCCGGGAAGAATGTGCCGGGGCAGATACACGAACTTCTCCCAACGGTGGGAATGAAAGCGGATATGATTCTTGACGGAGATGTCTTTCTGAAGACTCTTGAAAAGCTCATGGAGAGTGAGGACGGAACCCATCTTGAAGGAGTGTACGAAATATACAGAAGGATGGTCTACTGCCATCTTGTAAGAATAAAGAAGGAATGCCCCTATGACGGTGTCTATGTCTTTGTGCAGGATAACGAAGTGGCGGAAAACACGGCAAGACAGACGAATCCCCTTACGGCGGAAGTGGAAAAGAGAGCGAAGAAAAAGACTTATCTGCCTGATGAGGAGGGTGCTGCCGCCTTTGAAGGATTTATAGGCAATTCGCCCGCTATGGAAAAGGTTAAGCAACTGGCATATAAAGCATCCAAGACTAAATTCAATGTGATAATTACCGGTGAAAGCGGCACGGGAAAGAGCAAGCTGGCCAGACAGATTCACAACAGCAGCAACCCGAAAGCTCCTTTTGTGGAGGTGGTCTGTAACGCTATTGCACCATCTCTCATCGAGAGCGAACTGTTCGGTTACGCACCCAGAGCGTTTACCGGAGCCGATCCCGGTGGACGAATAGGATACTTTGAGAAGGCCAACGGCGGCACTATTTTCCTGGACGAAATAGGCGAGATCCCCCTTGAAATACAGGTGAAACTGCTCCATGTTCTTCAGAACAAAAGGATCTACAGAGTTGGCTCGACAACTCCTGTCGATGTGGATGTCAGAGTTATAACGGCGACTAACCGTGACCTTGAGGAAGAGGTAAAGCAGGGGCGATTCAGGCAGGATCTTTACTATAGAATAAATGTTTTTCCTATTCACATTCCGGCACTGAGAGAACGGAAGCGGGATCTTTATATATTGGCCAATTCTGTGCTTGAAGACCTTTGCCGCAAATATGATATGGAAATGAAACAGTTTTCTGAGGAAGCGCTGGATGTGATTTCCGGCTATGACTGGCCGGGAAATGTGAGAGAGCTGGAAAATATCATCGAGAGAGCCATCACAGTCTGCGACGGGCGCATAGTTTATTCGGAAAATCTGATGATTCGTCCTGAGGCCGGAGTGAATTCCACTCTTAAGGAACGCCTTGAAGCTGACGAAAGAAAGATTATAGAGGACACGCTTTTTAAAAATAACGATGACCGTAAGAAAACCATGGACGAATTGGGGCTATCCCGCACTGTTTTCTACGAGAAACTGAAGAAATACGAAATAAGCAAATAGTCCTGTATTCGGGATTGGGAATCCCCAAAACGGAATAAAACCCGTAATAAGCGGCTGGCACCTGTAAGAGATTTTTATTCAGCAGATTAATCAAGATAAATGCTTTAGCTGAAAAATACATAAGGAACCTTGAATTTTCAAGGTTCTTTTTTCTTTGCAAAGCTTTTGCGGCCGGTGCAATATATATTGGCACTATTCTTGCTTATTCATTAAAGTGGATAAGAGAAAAGTTAAAAAGTATCCTGAAAACGGGAGGGCTAAAATGAAATTCTGGAAAATGAACGGAGCCGGAAACGACTTCATCATTATTAATAACATGGAGGGAAAAATCTCGTCAGAGAAATTTTCACATATGGCGACAATTCTCTGCGAAAGACACCTTTCTATTGGGGCAGATGGCTTAATGGTAGTAGAAAAAACCACTGAAGGTACAGACGCAGATTATAGAATGATTTTTTACAATTCAGACGGAAGCATGGGCGAAATGTGCGGTAACGGTGCCAGATGTATATGCAGGTACGGTTATGAAAACGGTCTTGCAGGAGAAACGCAAAGAGTTGAAACAACGGCTGGAATCGTCATAGGAGAGAGAATAGACAAGAGACTATATCGGATACGTCTGAACGATCCATGCAATCTGAGGTTTGATGAGCCCATAGAGGTGGACGGTAGGATTTACAGATGTTCTTATGTTGAGCTGGGAAGTCCGGGAATACCTCATTGTGTAGTTCCAATTGAAGCGTTACTGGATTATCCCCAAGCTGATCTTTTCAAGGTTGGGCGAACTTTGAGAAACTATGAAGGCTATCCGAAGGGTGCCAATGTAAACTTCTATGAAATTGCAGCACCCGATTGTATCGTAGAGAAAACCTATGAGAGAGGTGTGGAAGATTTTACATATGCGTGTGGAACCGGCACAGGTTCTGTAGTGGCTATTCTCACCTTGCAAGGAAAGGTTTCAGGAAGAAACGTGAGAGTTGATGTCCCGGGAGGGAAATTATACATTGATGTTGACATGGAAGGAAAAAAAGTTAAGAATCTTTATCTCACAGGACCGACTAATATCGTTGCAAAAGGTGAGATAACCGATGAGGAACTATAAACTAAAACTAACATTTAAAATGAAAGGAAACATATATTATGATCTGTGATAACATAACAGTAAAAGACGGGATTCTGTATTTTGCCGGTCAAAATACAGTGGAACTGGCAAAGAAATACGGCACTCCGTTATATCTTCTTGACGAGGATAAGATCCGCGAGAAATGCAGAAGCTATAAGAAGGCTTTCCAGAAGCACTTCGGTCCTGCTGCACAGCCGCTGTATGCTTCTAAGGCAAACTGCTTCAAGCGTCTTTATGAAATCATGAGTGAGGAAGAAATGGGCATCGATGTAGTGTCATCAGGAGAAATCTATGTGGCACTGCAGGCCGGATACGACCTTTCTCATGCATATTTCCACAGCAACAACAAAACCGACGCTGACATTGCCTATGCTATAGAAAACGGAATCGGATATTTTGTGGCGGATAACGTTGAAGAGGTTAAAGCAGTTGAGGCAGAAGCAGCCCGCAGAGGGATCAAACAGAAGATTCTTCTCAGACTGACTCCGGGAATTGACCCTCACACATATGAGGCCATTGCCACAGGTAAGGTTGACTCCAAGTTCGGAACTCCCATTGAGACAGGTCAGGCTGATGAAATCGTGGGATTCACCCTTAAACAGGAGCACGTTTCTTTAGAAGGCTTCCACTGCCATGTAGGTTCACAGGTATTCGGAGAAGATATATTTGAAAGAGCTGCTGTAGTAATGCTGGAGTTCATTGCACATATGAGAGATAAGCTGGGATATACAGCCAGAGTGCTTGACCTGGGCGGCGGATACGGTGTTCGCTATACTGAAGAAGATCCGTATCTTGATATTGAGACCAAGGTTGGTCAGGTTGCAGAGGCTATCAATTCCACATGTGCAAGACTTAATATGGAAGTGCCTGAAATCCACATGGAACCGGGCAGAAGCATCGTTGCAGATGCAGGAATGACTCTGTATACCGCAGGAACAGTAAAGGTGATACCTGGATACAAGAACTATGTTTCCATCGACGGAGGCATGCCTGACAATCCGAGATTTGCACTTTATGGTTCATCCTACACTTGCCTTCCGGCAAACAAGATGGACGAAGTTCGCGACTTTGAGTGCTCAATAGTGGGACGCTGCTGTGAATCCGGAGATATCATTCAGGAGCATGTAATGATGCCGTCAAGCATCGGAAGGTATGATACAGTGGCTGTATGTACCACGGGTGCATATAACTATTCCATGGCTTCAAACTACAATAAGCTTCCTAAGCCGCCGGTAGTAATGCTTAAGGGTGGAAACGAAAGCTACGTAGCCGTAAGACGCGAAAGTTTCGAAGATTTAATGAGAAATGATTTATAATACTCTATAATAAAAGCCTGCCTTTAGTAAAAACCCGCATCGCGTGTGTGATGCGGGTTTTATAGTATGACGGGCATGCCGTCAGTCTGTGGTGAAAGTCCACAAAGGGCGTAGTTGTCGACGAACCCGATAGCGACTCTCAAGGTTTGTATCGTGAGATACAGGCGAGAAGAAGAGATAGCGAAATCGTAGCCTGACGAA
>JALFXR010000012.1 GCA_022787405.1 Bacillota bacterium | reverse complement strand
CTTTCAGTACATCCTTTTCTGATGTGCTGAAGTAACTGGTGGTGGGAATAGCAAGTACGGCAGTGAATATTAGATAGACCCAAAGCGGTATATGAAGAAGCATCTGATGGATTACTACCCGCTTCTTCCTCAAAATCACCGCTATAATACAGAAAACAATGAGAATTAATATATTACGTACAAGCGTGGATTGATTCCACCCTTCTGCCGTATTCTCATCTAAACGCCATACTGCAATAATGATTCCCCCTAAAAAATTGCTTAGAGAAACTCTAAATGCACTATATGTCAGTATGGGTCCTATTTTTAATTCTCTGAACACACAAAAAAGCAAACCGTAAATTAATATTGGTATTAATGTAATAAGATCAAACCAATCAGGAAAGATTGCCGGAATTAGTAAATACAAAGCAGCGATAAAAATAAGAATAACAATTACTATCTTGCTATGTTCTCTTATCTCATATCCTAAAATGTATCGAAACATTATGTAAGTGAATATCAAAAAAATACACCGAATCAATATCCCCATCAATGCAATCATCCGCCATACCTCGCCATTTTTCTACAGTAGTACATGAATTTTTCTTCGCAGTCTTTTCTTCTTCTGGTGCTGAACGAAAACAGTTCTGTATAATTATCCAGTCTAACCCCTTTTTTCTCCATCTTAGACACAAAACGGCAGCCTACGATACATGAATCGCTGATACGAATAAAATCCTCTGCCGGAAGCATTGCCTCCCAAACAGAGAGCGGCCTTCGAACAGTATATTTTTCTCCTGAAGAAAGCACAACATCGCTATATATGTCTTTTACACGGATAAATACAATATCACCGATGCATATCTCCATGCCTGAATCCAACTGAACCGTATCAAAAACGCTGTACAGGTCAAAAAACTTTTTCATCAGTTTGCAAAGCCGTTCATAGTCCATGGGCTTTTCAAAAAAACCGATAACATTGCGTCCAAAAGCCTCCCACACCGTTTCGCTGTGACTTGTAACAAAGATAATCAAGCTGTCTGCGTTCTTTTTTTCCAGCTCGTCCCGAATAACAAGACCGCTTTTTCCGGGCATTTCTATATCGAGAAAAAGCAAATCCGCATCAAAACTTTCCGCTTCATCATAGGATGTGACTCCCAATATGCACATAGCATGCCCAAACTGGTCTTCATAGCGCAAAAGCAGCTCTTTCGTCTGCTCTACCACCTCCGGTTGATCGTCGCAAACAAGAACATTTACTTTCCTCATGAAAAAATCTCCCCCATTTAATACATTTATATCTTCATGATACACTAGGGGCAAGCAGTATGCAAGGTGATTGATGTAACTGCTGTTTTTTTGATGTAAGTGTGTTCTTAAAGCGGACAAAATCTATGAAAAAGGTAGTTCTTGTCCGCCTGTCCGTCCGCTGGCAAAAACTAAAAATCGGCAGACCTTCAGTTAAACCGAAAATCTGCCAACGTCGTTCTAAAACTTATTTAAAATACTTCACAGCTGATTCGAACATCTTCATGTCGAACTCACCAGGTACATTCTGGTACAGGCCTCGTCCGATTCTTTCGGAGTGACCCATCTTGCCCAGCACTCTTCCGTCCGGTGAGATAATGCCTTCTACCGCCCAGTCTGAACCGTTAGGGTTGAACTGGATATCTGAAGTAGCATTGCCCTCCAGGTCAACATACTGAGTGATTATCTGACCCTTGGCTGCCAGTTCCTTTAGAAGTCCCTGAGGAGCGATAAATCTGCCCTCACCGTGGGAGATAGGAACTGTGTAGATGTCGCCTACCTTTGTATCAGCCAGCCATGGAGAATTGTTTGAAGCAATTCTTGTGCGAACCAGTTTGGACTGGTGGCGAGCAATCTTGTTAAAGGTCAGGGTCGGACAGTTTTCATCGGTATCGATGATCTTGCCGTATGGCACCAGACCCAGCTTGATAAGTGCCTGGAAACCGTTGCAGATACCTGCCATAAGGCCGTCTCTCTTTTCGAGAAGCTCTGTTACAGCCTCCTTGATTTCCTCATTTCTGAAGAAAGCAGTGATGAACTTGCCGGAGCCATCCGGTTCGTCTCCGCCGGAGAATCCGCCGGGTATGAAAATCATCTGGTTTTCTCTTACCTTTGCAGCGAAGTCAGCAATAGATGCGGCAACATCTGCTGCGGTCAGGTTGTTTATAACGAAAATTTCAGGCTCTGCGCCGGCTCTCATAAATGCCTTGGCAGTGTCATACTCGCAGTTGGTTCCAGGGAAAGCAGGGATAAGTACCTTAGGAGAAGCGCACTTCACTGCAGCGGCAAACTTCCTGTCACTTTCATAGGAAAGGTTCTGCGGTTTTTCACCTTCTGTCTTGATATTGCAGGTGTATACAGGCTCCAGCTTGTCCTCGTAGATGCCGCAAAGCTCATCTAAGCTGAGTACATCGGCCCCACGCTTGATTTCATAAGCCTCACAGGTTCGTCCCATGAGAACTGGGCTGAATCCGCCGTTTCCGGCAGCTGCAAGCTCATCTTTAGTAAGCTCTCTTTCTGCCTCGCATACGAAACCGCCGTAGCAGTATCCGAAAATTTCCTCATCTGTAAGAGCATCTGTATATTCAAATCCGATGCGGTTACCCATTGCCATCTTGAGAACAGCTTCGGCCGCTCCGCCCATTCCAGGTGTGTAGCAGGCCTTTACAAGGCCCTTTCTCATAAGGTCTGTAACCTTGTCGTAAAGGTCGATAAGTGAATCACCTGTAGGAAGGCCCTTGTCATTAAGCTCAGGTCTGAACATATAAACAGGATGTCCTGCTGCCTTGAATTCCGGTGAAACAATATTGTCTATGTTTTCTGTAGTTACTGCGAAGGAAACCAGTGTCGGCGGAACATGGATATCTTCAAAGGTTCCACTCATGGAGTCCTTTCCTCCGATGGCTGCAACACCCAGGTCAAGCTGAGCTTCCAGAGCACCGAGAAGTGCTGCGAAAGGCTTGCCCCACTTAGCAGGGTCTGCTGCCAGCTTTTCAAAGTATTCCTGGAATGACAGGTATACATCACTGAACTGCGCGCCCTCTGCCACCAGCTTTGAAACTGATTCAACAACTGCCAGATATGCACCGTGATACGGGCTCTTTTCCATGATGAAAGGATTGTAACCCCATGCCATAAGGCTGCAGGTCTTTGTATCAGCTTTTTCCACGGAAACCTTGTTTACCATGGCCTGAATAGGAGTTCTCTGATACTTTCCGCCAAACGGCATAAGCACTGTGCCTGCGCCGATGGTGGAGTCAAATCTTTCGGAAAGGCCCCTCTTGGAGCAGACATTAAGGTCTCCTGCCAGCTCCTTGTAGCTTTCTGCAAAGGTTCCGCAAGGCTTCTTTGCATAATCGCAAGCCTTGGCAGCTTCAACAGTTATATGCTTTTCGGCTCCGTTGGAGTCGAGGAATTCTCTTGAAATATTTACGATGTTAGCACCGTTCCAGTGCATGGAAAGTCTAGGTTCTGCAGTAACCTTTGCCACTACTGTAGCTTCAAGGTTTTCAGCCTTTGCCAGTGCACAGAAGCGGTCAACATCCTTTTCTTCAACCACTACTGCCATTCTTTCCT
>JALFXR010000196.1 GCA_022787405.1 Bacillota bacterium | reverse complement strand
CAATAATATGACCCATTAGCTCAGTCGGCAGAGCACTTGACTTTTAATCAAGGTGTCCGGAGTTCGAATCTCCGATGGGTCACCAATTAAAACGGCTTGGGGACATCAGTTTGCAGGATAAGAACTACAAATAAATAGCATGAGGAGAGGTGTCCGAGTGGTTTAAGGAGCTGGTCTTGAAAACCAGTGACTCCGAAAGGGGCCGTGGGTTCGAATCCCACCCTCTCCGCCATAAAGAATTATTTAGCCTGGAGAAGTACTCAAGAGGCTGAAGAGGACGGTTTGCTAAACCGTTAGGGTTCGTTTAGGGCCGCATGGGTTCGAATCCCATCTTCTCCGCCACATAGGGGTATAGCTCAGCTGGTAGAGCAGCGGTCTCCAAAACCGCGTGCCGTGGGTTCGATTCCTACTGCCCCTGCCATTTTTAAAAAACTTAATATCGGGGTGTAGCGCAGTTTGGTAGCGCAACTGGTTTGGGACCAGTGGGCCGCGGGTTCAAATCCTGCCACCCCGACCATTTTCAAAAGCTGACGTGGGCCTTTAGCTCAGTTGGTCAGAGCATCCGGCTCATAACCGGCAGGTCCCGGGTTCAAGTCCCTGAAGGCCCACCATTTGAAAAGTTTATATTTGATTGTTTGCCCAGATAGCTCAGTAGGTAGAGCAGGGGACTGAAAATCCCCGTGTCCTTGGTTCGATTCCGAGTCTGGGCACCAATTATTTAGAAAGATTGCCTTTTGCTGACTTAGTCCGAGGGGCAATTTTTTTATATTTTTTACAACTTTTATGTGTTCAAAAGCGTCTATATAATGTAATATAAAAAGAAGAACGGAAAGGGGAAACATATGGATAGAGAAAGAAAGAAAAAAATGATTACAACACTTCTTATGACTGCTATGCTTGCAGCAACTCTTGTTATAATGACAGGATGCGGTTCAGAAGACAGTGGGGCAAGCTGCCGTGAGATTCTTGACGGCTGCAAAAAAATTGCACCGGAAGGAAGCTTTGACACTTTAGTGAGCTACGGTGAGGACCTTTATGAGGACAGTTTTGACAATCTTTATGGAATCCAGTTTAAAGATATAAGCGATGGGGCCATACTGTACACCGAAAGCGGAGGATTGGCCGATGAGATTTCCATAGTTTGCATGAAGGACAACAGTGACGTCCAGGTAGCTAAACAGAAGCTGCAGGAAAGAATTGAAGCAAGACGAAAAACATTTTCAGGATATAAGCCTGAGGAGGTATACAAGCTTGACAATGCAAGTGTTATAGTTCAGGGCAATTACGCCGCCCTTATAATAAGCGACGATAATGAAAGCTTTGAGTCTGAAATCAGAAGAATAATAAGCGAAGGTGCTGAATAGTAAAAGAAGGAGTAGGAAAAAATGATTGATAAAGGTGAAAAGATTCCTTTCAAAGAAAGAATTGAAATCAGTAAGAGTCATACACGCGAATTTTTTGCGGAGGCAAAGAATCGATTAAAGGGAAAGAGTGTTCTCATAGCCGGCCTGCTTGCAGTGGTCCTTATAGGTGCGATTTTTGTGCAGAACAGCAGGATGATAGACAGCATGAATAAAATTTTAAACCAGGCTGAAGGAAGCATCCATGAAATATACGATGACAGCAAAGTTATAGCTGCATACAAAAAAGGTGACGGAAGCGGTCTGAATGCAGAAGACGCTTTCGTGCTGGATACTATGACAAATGTTATAGATGAGATAATAACTGATGACATGAGCGATTATGAAAAAGAGAAGGCAGTATATGACTGGCAGCGCGCATGGGTTGCATATAGTGATGAGGATCTGAACCCAATATCAGCGGCGGCAGACAACTATACTCCTTACGGGGTGCTGCGCTCACACAATGCAATATGCGTAGGCAATGCCACGACTTTTAAACTCTTTATGGATGCTCTTGATATTCCATGCAAGATAATTCATTCCACAGAGCAGGGTGAGCATGCGTGGGACCTGGTTCAGCTGGACGGCGAATGGTATCATGTGGATGTTACCTTTGACGGTGGCAGTGGCTCCAAGCCGGGATATGCTTACTTCAACGTTCCCGACAGCATCAAGGATGATGGGAACTGGCCATGGGATCATTCCGAGATTCCTGCGGCCAACGGAACGAAATATTGCTATATGCTCACTAATGCGACAGAATGTGATGACCTATACGACATACCTGAGGCCATAAAGACTGCCATGGATGACGGTGCGGGCTTTGCAGCCGTAATACTAAAGGATAGAACCGGTTTCAACCGGGCTGTGGCTGATTATATAACCAACTCCATGTATATGGAAAACGGAGGTGTATATTTCAGCGGTGCATATTCTCTGGGCGGCAAGGTTCTTTATAAATTCGATATCAGCAGGTGGAATGAAGACAACAATGAAGAAATACCGCCTGAGGTCTCTGAAAAGCTCTCAGAAATCATCAATGAGCTTAACTTGACCTCAGATGAAGAAATTTCGTATCAGCAGGATGAATACGAAGAAGATACATATGAATTGACGAGAGGTTATAAATAAATGGTTTTCAGCAGTTCTGTATTTTTAATGGCATTTCTGCCTCTGACTCTGCTGGCATATTTTCTTGTGCCGGCTCGGATGGTAAAGGCAAGAAACGCCGTATTGCTTGCCTCAAGCCTTGTATTTTACGGCTGGGGCGAGCCTAAATATATTGTCGTAATGCTCTTTTCCATAGTATTTAACTATGTATCGGGGCGCATTATCGGAAAATATACAGGTATGAATAATAAGCACAGGGCAAGACCTATGCTTGTTTTATGCGTTTTTGGAAATCTGGCTCTGCTGGGCATATTCAAGTACACCGATTTTGTACTGGATACGATTAACAGACTTACAGCAGCCGGACTTACGCTGCCGGGCATAGCACTGCCTATCGGAATATCATTTTATACTTTCCAGACCATGTCCTACATTATAGATGTTTACAGAGGCAAAGTAGAACCGCAGAAGGACCTGATAACCTTCGGAGCATATGTTGCTCTGTTCCCTCAGCTTATCGCAGGACCTATCGTGAGATATTCGGATGTAGCGGTGATGCTGGCGGGACGCAGGACTAACCTGGAACAGGCAGCTGAGGGCGTGCGAAGATTTATTATAGGCTTCGGCAAGAAAGTACTGCTGGCGAACCAGATTTATGTCGTATGGATGGAGCTTTCTTCTATGGAAAATCTCAGTGTGGCAGCGGCATGGCTGGGAGCTGTAGCATTTACTTTCCAGATTTATTTTGACTTTTCAGGATATTCGGATATGGCCATAGGCCTGGGAAAAATCTTCGGATTTGACTATCTGGAAAACTTCAATTATCCATATATTTCGCGGAGCATAACGGAATTCTGGCGCAGATGGCATATGTCACTCAGTTCCTGGTTCAAGGAATATGTGTATATACCGCTAGGCGGAAACAGGAAGGGTATTGCCCGACAGCTTGTTAATATCTCTATTGTATGGATACTTACAGGGCTATGGCATGGAGCCAGCTGGAATTTTGTCATGTGGGGTGTATACTACGGCATCATCCTGATTGTGGAAAAGCTGGGGCTCCTTAAGGTATTACAGAAGTGTCCTTCGGTTATAGGTCACCTTTATAGCCTGGTACTCATAGTCATAGGCTGGGTGATTTTTGCCATAGATGACATGGGAGCAGTAATCTCATACATCAGCATGATGTTCGGAAGCTCAGGCTGCTTTATAGATGACGCTTTCCTTTACTTCATACAGAGCAGGGTATGGCTTGTCATAGCATGCATTATAGGATCAACACCTCTGCCGAAGCTGGTGTGCAATGCTGTAGCCCAAAAGCTGGCAGACAGGGAACTCTTACTTAGTGTCCTCGAGACCGCACTTATGATGGGGATTCTTGTGCTGGCTATTGCATTTCTGGTAAGCGGATCATATAATCCGTTCCTGTATTTCAGATTTTAGAAGGGGAGGAATAAAGATATGAAACGAAGAAGTTTGATTTTAATATCAGCAACAGCGGCTTTTCTTCTGGTTCTGAGCATAGGAACGCTGATTAAACCGGATGTTGATTTTTCTCCTGACGAGAACCGGTATCTGACACAGAAACCTGCTATAAGTGTCAATAATCTGCTTGATGGCAGCTTTGAAAACACAAGTGAGGAATATCTTTCAGATCAGATAATAGGACGCCAGAAATGGGTGGAAATGAAGAGTCTGACGGAGGCAGCTCTCGGTATAAATGACATCAACGGAGTTTATCTGTGCATGGGGGGCCGTGCAGTGGAAAGGATAACCGAGGCGGATTTTGATCAGAAGAATTACCTCAAAAATCTCACACAGACGGCTGAACTTGCTGACGTATGCGATGAACAGGGCATAAGTGTAAGCACCATGCTGGTTCCCACAGCTGCCTACGTATATGCAGACAGACTGCCGGACAACGCTCTGACTTTCGATGAGGACGAAGCTTTCAGACAGGCTGAGGAGATTCTGGGCGACGGTCTCATTGACATAAGAAACAGCCTCATTGCTGCCAAGCCCAAAGAAGAGGTTTTCTTCAAAACGGACCACCACTGGACGGGACGCGGAGCACAGATCGGGGCAGCGGAATTTCTTAGATCAGCAGGAAAAATCTCAAGTGCAGAGAAAACCATAAGCTGTAGTCTTGAGACGCT
Source organism: Bacillota bacterium (assembly GCA_022787405.1). Taxonomy (GTDB): domain Bacteria; phylum Bacillota; class Clostridia; order Peptostreptococcales; family Anaerovoracaceae; genus SUG1106. Next base: position 3,762 of record JALFXR010000196.1, on the reverse strand, counting down.
TTCCTCAGAGTTCAGAGGTACTTTATATTCAAAAGTATTGCTAAAAACCATAGAAACTGATATTATAGAAACGTCGGCTGATGCGAGGAATGCCGATATAAAGGTGGAAATCGAAGGAAAAGAGTACAATTCACTGTATTTCGATGAATACCTGGGTAAAAAAGATAAATACGCGGTTTACTTCGGAGGAAACTATGCTGAGGTGGACATTATGACAGGCGCGGAAGAATACGGGCAGACATCAAAGGAGAAGCTCCTTATAATAAAGGATTCCTTTGCTAATTCCATGGTGCCTTTCCTTCTGGATGATTTTTCGGAAATAACCATGGTGGATACAAGGTTTTACCGTGGAGATATTTCCCGGCTTGCTGAGGACTACGACAGAGTGCTGCTTGTTTACAGCGTAAATAATTTCGCAAAAGAAAAAATGGTGTTAACAGGTTCGCTGCTTAAGTAGCCCAGACAGCTGATACAGCAGTGCAGACCGGAAAAGGAGAAATTAACAGATGATGAACGAGAAGGAGAGACAGGAAGCTGTCCGGGAAGAGAAAAAAGGAAATTTTGCGGCACTGTTGCCGATTATTGTGTTTCTGGTGCTGTTTATTGGAAGCGGAATCATCGCAAAGGATTTTTATGCTATGCCGACAATTGTGGCATTTCTTATAGCCCTTGCGGTTGCATTTATCCAGAACCCTAAGCTCAGCTTCAACGAAAAGATAAGCGTCTGCACCAGAGGTGTAGGTGATGACAATGTGGTTACCATGTGCCTTATCTTCCTTACAGCGGGAGCTTTCAGCGGTGCGGTTACAGCTGCAGGTGGAGCTGACAGTACGGTTTATCTGGGACTCTCCCTTATTCCTAGCCAGTTTGCGGTGCTGGGATTGTTTCTCATCGGCTGCTTTATCTCCATTTCCATGGGAACATCTGTGGGAACAATCGTTGCTCTGGCGCCTATCGCCGTTGGTATAAGCGAGGCAACCGACTTTGCTTTGCCGCTGTGCCTCGGTGCGGTAGTATCAGGAGCCATGTTCGGAGATAACCTTTCCATGATATCGGATACTACTATAGCTGCTGTCCGCACTCAGGGATGTGAAATGAGCGATAAGTTCAAGATGAATTTTAAAATTGTTCTTCCGGCGGCCATCGTCAGTGCAGTCATTTATTTCGTTCTGACCATGCACGGTTCATCACAGGTTGAACTGGGAGAATATAATATCTGGCAGGTGATTCCTTATATACTTGTTCTGGTTGGTGCTATTGCGGGAATTAATGTTTTCGTGGTACTCATTGTGGGAACTGTGACATCTGTAATCGCTGGTGTTGCTACTGGAACTATGGCCCTGGGAGAGATTTTTACAAGCATCGGTGAAGGTGTAACATCTATGTACGACATCACTGTGATTTCAATTACTGTAGCGGCTATTGCGGCTCTGGTAAGGGAATTCGGAGGAATAGATGCGATTCTCCACTTTATACATAAGAATACCAAGACCAAGAAGGGAGCACAGGTAAGCATAGCAGCTTTGGTTGCAGGTGTTGACCTTGCTACAGCTAATAATACCATCGCTATTGTTCTTGCCGGACCTATCGCAAAGGAAATCAGCACTGAATACGATATAGACCCGCGCAGAACTGCTTCACTGCTTGACATTTTTGCATCGGTGGTACAGGGACTCATACCTTACGGTGCGCAGCTGCTTTATGCGGCTGCAGCGGCAGGCATAACGACCTATGCAATAATACCGTATGTGTTCTATCCGATGCTCATGGCAGTATCCGCCGTAGTATTTATATTCCTTATCAACAAGAAAGGAAAATAAGTATGGAGTATGATATAAAGCCGGGAAAATACCGCCACTTCAAAGGTAAAGAGTACGAAGTCATTGGTGTGGCAACACATTCTGAGAGCCTGGAGCCTATGGTGGTCTACAGGCAGCTATACGGTGGGGGCGGCCTGTGGGTAAGGCCGGCATCCATGTGGAACGAAACCGTTGAAAGAGACGGGAAAGTATATAAGAGGTTTACACCGGTGGAATAGTAAAATCCAGAAGAACGGGTCTGTTCTTCTGGATTTGTAACTTTTTGACATTGCGTGGTTTTCAAAAATGGCTGATTTGTTTTCCTAGTGAAAACTTTTTTGCCCTTTTAGAAAACCTTGAATTATATTACAGTGATGTACTTGCTTTAATGCAATTTAATACATCATAAAATTCCTAAATATGTATTGAAATCTTTACTGAACAATAAACCAAAACAATATTTGCAATTTAGTTTTCCAAAACACCAATTATGTTTTCAAAAAGAAAACATTTTGTCTACTTTGGAAAACCACGTCATGGGAAAACATTCCAACTCAAACAAATTTCCAAATCAATTCCTAAAGAATATCGAATCCCACCCACAGTGAAATCAGGTAGGACAGGGCTGACATTACGCAGCTGAAGGCGATGACCTTGGATTTGACCTTGCTTTCCTTTTCAAAGACAGCCATGGATATAATCCATGCGATTACAAGGGTTATAAGTGCAATGACGGTCATCTTGTTGATGATGCCTGCATAGCTCCTGAGAAGGAAGCAGAGAACGGCAATAATTAAAACAGTAACTAAATATTTAAGCCAGCCGCCTCGGTTAAAGATTACGGGAATCAGCAGGGCAGCCCAGATAACACCCAGCAGCAGGCATTTAAGCATCAAAATTATAATAGCTTCCATAACGTATCCTTTCTGACAGATTTTGCGAACACAGAATATTATATTTGATTTTCGCGGCGATTTCAATTACAATTATAGTATCTATCGATTTAATTTCATGTTTTGTTTGGAGGAAAAAATATGGCACAGTTATATTATAGATACAGCACTATGAATGCGGGAAAGTCCATCGAGCTCATCAAGGTGGCCTACAACTATGAGGAAAGGGGCAAACATGTAATGACCCTTATTCCGGCCATAGATGACAGATACGGCGTAGGCGTTATAACTTCCAGAATAGGAATCCAGAGAGAGGCCATGGTTGTCAACGATGATACTAACATTCTGGAACTCTTTATGAGAGAAAACGAAAAGAACACTATCGACTGTGTACTCATCGATGAGTGCCAGTTCCTCAAGAAGCATCATGTGCAGGAGCTTGTTGAGATAGTAGACAGCTGCGGTGTGCCTGTGCTGGCCTACGGACTTAAAAACGACTTCAGAAACGAGCTCTTCGAAGGCTCATACTATATGCTCATTTATGCTGACAAGATTGAGGAAATCAAGACCATATGCTGGTGCGGACGCAAGGCTACTATGGTGGCCAGAATTGTGGACGGCCAGTTTGTCAAACAGGGGCAGCAGATCGTGGTAGGAGGAAACGACATGTATGTTTCTCTGTGCCGCAAGCATTACAACGACGGAAGGCTGGGGCCTGACAAATAAAGGGGGACAGGTACATTGCAGACTAGAATGCAGATGGAAATGCAGAAGAAACAAAGCAGAATACATATTAAACTTGTTCTTTGCCTGGCAGTGGTGATTTTAATTTTCATTGCCATGACGGGATTTGCAGCAGGAGAGACCAGGACAGGTACAGTGGCTACTACGGCGCTTAATCTTAGAAGCGGTCCGGGAAGCAATTACACTTCTCTCGGGCTGCTTTCCATAAACAAGGTTGTGACTATACTGGACGAGACATATGATACCAACGGAGACAAGTGGTATCATGTAATATCACCTGCTGGAACGGAAGGGTATGTTTCTGCGAAGTTCATTGAAGTAAACAA
>JALFXR010000191.1 GCA_022787405.1 Bacillota bacterium | reverse complement strand
AATTTCCATGATTTCGGCCTGACCCTGAATGAGCAGAGAGGCGATGATTTTTTTAGAACCCTGAATATAGCGCAGGATTGTGCTTGCTACAATATCCAGAGGATTCAGAGCCATATCGATACCCATCTTTTCGATGAGGTCCTTGTAGCTCTGATGGCTTACCTTGGAAATAACATCTTCCACCCCGCGCTGCTTGGCTATGAGAGCAAGAAGCAGGTTTTCTTCGTCAAAGCCTGTAGCTGCAACAAAAGCGTCCATTTCATCAAGGTTTTCCTCCTCAAGAAGGGAGGTGTCGGTGGCATCCCCGTGAAGAACCATTACGTCGTCAAGGTGGGTGGAAAGATAGTAGCAGCGTTCCTTGCTTTTTTCAATAAGCTTTACGGCAATGCCGAACTCTGAAAGCTTGCCGGCCAGGTAGTAGCCCGTCTTACCTCCGCCGATAATCATGACCTTCTGAAGGTTGGTGTATTTTCCTTTTTCGTGAACCTTCTTGTGAAGCTCGACAATCTGGGATTTTTCTCCTATAAGATAGAGAGTATCGTGTTCATCGATTACGGTTTTGCCGTGAGGGATGATTATCTTGCCGTTTCTGGAGATTGCCACAACCAGCATGTTAGGAAGCACCTTGCTGACCTCTATCATTGACAGTCCGATGAGCTTCCTGTATTTCTGCACCTTAAACTGTACCAGGGAAACCTTTCCACTGGAGAAGATGCCGTTTGTCAGGGTATATTTTTCAACGAGATACTTATATATTTCCTTGGTGATGGAAAGGTCAGGATTTACGATATGGTCTATATTCATGGTTTCCATGATAAAATCCATCTGATTCATATGCTCAGGGTCTCGAACTCTGGCAATAACCTTGGAACAGCCAAGTTTTTTGGCGAAGGCTGCAATGACGATATTCTGCTCGTCGCTATCGGTGCAGGCAATGAGAAAATCAAAGTTTTCAATGCCTCTGTCCTTGAGAAGGCTTATCTGCTTGGCATTTCCGGCCACAGTCATAACATCGTACTGCTGACTGATTTTGTTGAGCACAGCCTCGTTGACATCAAATACAGTTATGGCATGGTCGCCTCCTACCAGAGCGTTAATTACCTTGAGACCGAGCTTGCCGGCCCCGACGATTGCAATCTTCATAATTCCACGTACCTCATAATAATTTTAAATGCATCTTTCATTGTACCACATTATATAGAATTTGCAAGAGCGTTACTTTTATTGTACAATAGTAAAAAGAAAATTATTTATTTTTTCAGGGAGATTTAAAGTGAAGATAAAAAGATTTGTAGGCGGCAGCCTTGAAAGCAACGGATATATCATCAGCGTCTCGGAAAAAGGCAGCTGTTACATCATAGATCCGGGATACGAGCCTGGGAAATTTATAAGCCATGTGGAAAAAGAGGGTCTGATCTTACGAGGTATCATACTGACTCACCATCATCATGACCATGTGGGAGGTGCAGCCAGAATAAGAGATTATTTTGGAGTGCCTGTAATGATGCATGAGATGGACGCAATTGTGTATAAAGGGGCTGTAGACAGACAGCTGAGAGACGGGGACGTGCTGGAACTTGACGGAGAAGCTCTGAAAGTGCTGAGCACTCCCGGGCATACACGGGGGTCCATATGCATACTTTCAGAAAAGAGCAAGGTGGTCTTTACCGGAGATACAATTTTTGACACCGATCTGGGAAGGACAGATCTGGAAGATGGCTCACCGAGGGATATGGAGGAATCATGCCGCAGCGTCATAGATAAGTGGTCAAACGAATATACTATTTATCCGGGACATGACGGTTCCGCCACCATGAAGCAGGTGAGAAAATATAATCATGAATTTTTGGATTGCCTGAGATAATTTTGTCTGTAACAGTAAAGAGAGGATGCATACAGTGAATATTTACAAATTAAAAGATTCACCAAAGCTTAAAGATGTAAAACTTATAGCCCTTGACCTTGATGGTACCACACTGACCAGAAACGGTCTGACGCGGCGTACACGGGAGACACTGGAGGAAGCCATCTCTCGCGGCATAGATGTGGTTGTTGCAACGGGAAGACCTTATTCGGCACTGCCGGAAGAAGTAAAAAACATAAAAGGTCTGGAGTTCATAATAATATCCAACGGAGCCCATATAGTAAAGCCCCTCAGCGGAGAATTCCTTTATTCAAACTATGTGGACAGAGATGCCATTCTCAACGTGCGCAGGATACTCATGGAAAGGAATTTTCCTGTTGAAGTGTTTACTGAAGGCAGGGCATATGTAGACAGGAAACTCTATGAGGATGTAAAAGAGAACGGTTCCACCTATCTGGCTGCAAAATACATTCTTCGCACCAGAGAGCCAGTGGAGAGAATTTTTGACTTCTGGTATGAGCACAGCAGTCGCATAGAAAATGTAAACATTCAGTTTGAACATCAGCATGACAAAACAGAAATGAAAGCTGTTCTGGAAAAAGCAGAGGGCATAACCCTGACATCATCTACCTACCACAATCTGGAGGTGGGAGGAAAGACCACCAGCAAGGCATCGGCTCTAAGAGAGGTCTGCCGCATGAAGAAAATAGATATGAAAAATGTAATGGCCTTCGGTGACAGTCCTAATGACGGGGCAATGATAAGAGCTGCAGGAATCGGTGTGGCCATGGAAAATGCCACCGATGACATCATCGAGGCGGCCGATATCACAGCACCGTCAAACGATGACGAAGGGGTAGCATATACTATCAGAATGCTTCTTCTGGGAGATCACGATCCGCTTTTTTCATCCGGATTTTATTAGCATACATAGATTAGAAGACAGTGCAGCAGATGCGTTATAAAGACGAGGAGAGGGAATATGAAAGTAAGCATAAACGATACATTGCAGAAATTTCTGAAGGAAAAAGGATGCAGGCACCTGGTGCTTCAGGTCAAATTGTGCAGTTCCTGAAGCGGGTCCTATAAGGACGTAACGGCAAGTTTTGCCGATGGAACAGAGCAGTGGCTGGTTGAGGATGGATACATCTCGGGAGATACAGAAATAGGAAAGATTTTTTACAGACCTCAGGAAATCACTTTTGGGGAAAAGCCGGAAATCAACATGGTCAGAACTTTATTCGGAAGCAGAGTCGTGATGAAGGGCATCAAGGCGGCTAAATGATAATTTCAAAATAAACATACCGCAGATTTCCACTTGCCAAAAGAACATATGTTCGGTATAATGTAGGCAGGAGGTATAAACATGGGTAATGATATCAGAATCTACATGTGCATAGACCTGAAGTCTTTTTATGCATCGGTGGAGTGTGCGGAGCGAGGGCTTGACCCATTCACAACCAATCTTGTGGTAGCTGACCCGGAGAGAACAGATAAGACCATATGTCTGGCTGTTTCTCCTGCCATGAAGGCACTGGGTGTACCAGGCAGATGCAGGGTATTTGAAATACCGAAGGGTATAAACTACATCAAGGCGAGGCCCAGGATGAAGCTTTATATTGACTATTCAGCGGATATTTACGAAATCTATCTCAGATATATAGATAAGAATGATATTCACGTTTATTCAATTGATGAGGTGTTCATGGATGTGACAGACTATCTGGGGCTTTACAGAATGAGTCCACGGCAGCTGGCGCAGACCATAATGGATGAAATCCTGAAGGAAAAAAATATAGCTTCAGCATGCGGTATCGGCACCAATCTGTACCTTGCCAAGGTGGCTCTTGATATTACTGCCAAGCACTCTCAGGGACGCATTGGAATTCTTAATGAAAACGATTATAGAGATACCCTTTGGGATCACAGACCTCTGACAGATTTCTGGCGTATAGGGAGAGGTATTTCAGAAAGACTGGCCAAATACGGCATATATACCATGCGTCAGATTGCACAGGCGGATCCGGAGATGCTATATAAAGTTTTCGGTGTGGATGCGGAGCTGATTATAGATCACGCCTGGGGGAGAGAATCTGTAACCATGGCGGATATCAAAGCCTATGAACCTAAAGCACATAGCCTCAGCAGCGGTCAGGTGCTGGCAGAAGACTATCCCTATGATAAGGCAAGGCTGGTAATTCGTGAGATGACAGATGCACTGTGCCTGGACCTGGTATCAAAGGGGCTGCTTACAGATTCGGTACACCTTTATGTAGGATATTCTAAAAAAGAGATGCTGCCGCCGGCAAGCGGTACGGCTGGTCTGCCATTTGCGGCAAACTCAGCGAAACTTATATGTGAGCACACGGACAGACTGTTTGAAAGAATAGTGAGCAGGCATGCCATGATAAAGCGCGTGTCACTGACATTTAACAACACCGTAAGCGACGAGTGCTTTCAGTGTAATATGTTTGCGGACTCGAACGAAGTCAGGGAAGAGAAAAATATGATGATTGCAGTCGCAGACATAAAAGAAAAGTATGGTAAGAATTCAATCTTTAAAGCCATGGACCTGGAAGAAGGGGCTACGGCCATAGAAAGAAACGGCCAGATAGGAGGACATAAAGCGTGAAGAGGCAGGACAGGGCCAAACAGTTTATGCCATTTGCAGCACTTAAGGGCTATGAAGAGGCACTCCGTCAGCGAGAAGACAAACCGCAGCAGCGTATAATACTGGGTGAGGACGAAGCTGAGAAGCTGGACAGGAAGCTGCGCAGTCTTACTGTAGGCAGCCGGGTAAAGATACGTCATTATCGAAAACGTTGCTATGTTGTCTCTGAGGGAACCGTAAATGGTATTATGTATACTGTAGGCCAATTGAAGGTGGAAAAAGAAGATATAAGATATGGGGACATTGTGGAACTGGAGATATTGTAGCGATGACAGAGGCACAGCAGCACAATGCCGCCTTTTTTTACATCGCAAGACAAAATATGGATATTTGCATTGACAAATACAGTAATATAATGTAAAATAAAACGTATATCAAAACATTGCCGATTTCATAAATCTCACAGGGGAAAGAGGTGAGTTTTGAACAATAAAAAAACAGGGGCGCTTGGAGAAGCGCTGGCAGAGATTATGCTGCTGGAAAAGGGGTACAGAATTCTGGCCAGAAATTTCTGCTGCAGATATGGAGAAATAGATATAATAGCCGAAAGAGGAACTATGATAGCCTTTGTCGAAGTTAAAACCAGGCTTTCGGATTCCTTCGGCAGCGGAGCTGAAGCTGTTACGGCTGACAAGAGACAGAAGTTAAAGCGATGTGCCATGTGTTACCTGGCAATGTGTCAGAAATATTTCAGGACAGTGGATTTCCAGGTCATAGAAATCAGCGGCAGCCACATCCCTAACCTGAATTTTTAAGGAGGATGGTGGTATGTTTGCGATGACTAAAACAGCGGCACTGGCCGGAATTGAGGGAATCAGCGTAAAGGTAGAGGTGGATTCCGCCAGAGGTCTTCCTGCTTTCAATGTCATAGGGCTGGGAGATACAGCGGTAAAGGAAGCAGCTGACAGAGTAAGGAGTGCAGTAATCAACAGCGGTTTCCAGTATCCGAGAGGAAGGATAACCGTAAACCTGTCACCGGCATGGATACATAAGAGAGGAAGTCATTATGACCTTTCCATGGCGGTTGGAGTACTGGCTGCTCAAGGTGAAATCCCGCATGATGCGGTAGAAGGAAAGGCCTTCATAGGGGAACTGACACTTACAGGAAAGGTAATGGGAGTCAGGGGAATTCTGCCCATGATAAGCGGCCTCATAGGAGAGGTTAAAGAGATATATCTGCCTGAAGAAAACTGCCGCGAAGGTATGCTGGCAGCATCGGGGCTGGGAATCAGAATTGTAGCAGTGAAGGACCTCAGGGAAGCGGCAGATGTGCTGTGTGGAAAATTTTCTGCAAGATATTTCAATGAGTCATTTAGGGAAGAAACAAAGAAAGTAAAGACGTTTACGCTGGATTTTGCTGATGTGAAAGGACATTGGGCAGCTAAGGAAGCCATAGTTACTGCAGTGGCAGGTGGGCACAGCCTGCTGATGATAGGGCCTCCGGGAACGGGAAAGACCATGCTGTCAAAAAGAATACCGACCATACTGCCTGATATGACGCCGAGAGAACAGCTTGAAACTTCCATGATTTATTCTCTCGTCGGTCAGCTGAGCAGCAGCCGGCCTATTATAAAGGAAAGACCTTTCAGGCAGATAGGCAGAAGAGCAAGTCAGGCCACTATTCTGGGAGGAGGATTTGAACCTTTGCCCGGCGAAATATCCCTGGCTGACAATGGAATACTTTTTATAGATGAGTTTCTGGAGTTTGACAGAGCACAGATTGAACTGCTGAGAAAGCCCATGGAAGAGAAAAAAGTTACCATAATCAGAAGGTCACAGCCGTATACTTTCCCTGCAAACTTCACTCTGATAGCTGCAGCCAATCCGTGCAAGTGCGGATATCTGGGAGATGCTGAGCATCAGTGCACTTGTTCGGCGGCAGAGATTGACAGATACAGAAGCAGGCTTTCAGGACCTCTGTGTGAGAGAATAGATATGTGCATAGAGATAAATCGCGTTGACTATAGGGCGCTTACAGGACAGAAAAGTGCCGGTTCGGCGGAAATGGCCGGAAAGGTGGAGATTGCAAGACAAATTCAGAAGGAAAGATTCAAGGAACTGAATTTTGATACCAACTCAATGATGAATGAAGCACATATAAATGAATTTTGTCAACTTGGGAAAAAGGAACAGAACTTTATGAAATCTGCCTATAATAAGTACAGTCTCAGTCCGAGAAGGTACCATAAAATTCTTAAGCTTGCACGTACCGCGGCAGATATTCAGGAAAGCCGGAATATAGAAGTTTTCCATCTGGCCTCTGCTCTGGGTTATACCAGATTTTTTGACGAGGAGGCCGGAATTTAATATGAATAAATCAGATAATATAAGAATAATAAAGAAAGAGGACAAGACATACCCGAAACTTTTAAAAAATATACCGGATCCGCCGGAAAAGCTTTATTGTATCGGAGATGTGGGGCTGCTCGAGGGAAAAAAACTTGCAGCGGTAGGTTCCAGAAAGTGCAGCGAGTACGGCAAAACCACAGCTATGAGAATAGGTGATGCCTGCGCCAGATACGATGTGGCTTTGGTAAGCGGCATGGCAAAGGGCATAGACAGCTTCGCACACATCGGAGCACTGAAGGCGGGAGGAAAAACTATAGCCGTTCTGGGCTGCGGCGTAGACATATGTTATCCAAGAGAAAACAGAAAGCTCTATGAGCAGATAGCTGAGAAAGGACTTCTGATATCAGAACTTCCGCCTGGCAAAGAACCAATGCCTTATACATTTCCCATGCGAAACAGGATAATTTCAGGAATTTCTGATGCAACCTGTGTTGTAGAGGCGGGAACGGGGAGCGGGGCGCTGATTACAGCAGAGCGGGCCGCTGTTCAGGGGCGTGATGTTTTCGCAGTACCGGGGAACATAAACAGCCATTACAGCCTGGGAACCAATAAACTCCTGACAGACGGAGCCATTCCCATAGCAGTAATCGACGATATTTTTACGGGTATGGGCATCAGTCCGGTGCTGTCACGGTATGAAACAGACAGTCTGGGCGATGATGAAAAGGATGTGTACAGAACTATTAAGGAGAACGGAGAGGTGACAGTTGACTTTTTGTGCAGAACACTTAACAAACCTCCCGCTTTTATTAATGGTATAATCGCTGTGCTGGAAATCAAAGGACTGATAGCCTATAATCTTGGCAAAATTTTTATTGCAAAATTTTGAAAAAAGTAATATGATTACTATTTGCAAACTATTTTATTGAATTCGGAGGGGAAATGGCAACTGCAAAAACTGCTAAACCTGCCTCAAAGGCAGGAAAAAATACTAAACAGAAAACGCTTGTCATAGTGGAATCACCATCAAAAGCTAAAACTATCGGTAAATATCTGGGACCGTCATATAAAGTGGTGGCATCAGTGGGTCACGTTCGCGATTTACCGAAAAGCAAGCTTGGAATAGATATTGAGAATGACTTTGAACCCGAGTACATTGCAATACGAGGCAAGGGGGACCTTATCAAAGAGCTGAAGAAGGAAGCTAAGGCTGCAGGCAAAATATATCTGGCAACCGACCCGGACCGTGAGGGAGAAGCTATTTCATGGCATCTGGCATATCTGCTTGGGATAGATGCCAGTGAACCATGCAGAATTGTATTTAATGAGATAACAAAAGACGCCATAAAGAATGCCGTTAAGCATCCTCGTCCTATCGACCTGAAGCTGGTAGATGCCCAGCAGGCAAGGAGAGTTCTCGACAGGCTTGTAGGCTATCAGATAAGTCCTCTCCTCTGGAGAAAAATCCGCAGAGGGCTTTCTGCAGGAAGAGTGCAGTCAGCGGCCCTTAAAATAATCTGCGACAGAGAAAACACTATAAAAAACTTTATACCTAAGGAATACTGGAACATAAATGCGGTATTTAAAAAAGGCAAGTCCTTTACTGCTAAACTTACAGAAAAGGATGGCAAAAAGTTCACCATGGAAAACGGTCAGCAGGCGGAGGCTGTTACAGAAGAACTAAGCAAGGGAAAGTATAAAGTTTCTCAGATTTTGAGAAAGGAAAGAACGAGAAAACCTTTTGCGCCGTTCACTACCAGCAGCCTTCAGCAGGATGCGGCCAACAAGATAGGCTTCACTACCAAGAAGACGATGATGGTAGCCCAGCAGCTTTACGAAGGGGTAGAAATCAAGGGACAGGGTACAGTAGGTCTTGTCACTTACATCAGAACTGACTCTGTGAGAATCTCTCAGGAGGCCAAGGCTGCTGCTCGCCAGTATATTGAGACGAATTTCGGAAAACAGTATGCTACAGACAACATATATACTAATAAGAAGAAAGATATACAGGATGCCCATGAAGCTATTCGTCCAAGCAGAATCGAACTGGATCCGGAGGCCATAAAGGATTCCCTTACCAAAGAGCAGTACAGTCTGTATAAACTTATCTGGTCGCGGTTTCTTGCAAGCCAGATGGCAGCGGCTGTGTTCGACAGCATGCAGGTCAACATAGAAAACGGGCGCTACGGATTTAAGGCTTCGGGCTCGAAGCTTTTATTTGACGGATATCAGAAAGTGTATTCATCCAATCTGGATGAGGATAAGGATAAATTGCTGCCGGAGCTTTCGGAGGGAGAAGAAATGGAAGCCAGAGAGGTTTCAAGTGAGCAGAAGTTCACCGAACCGCCTTCAAGATTTACGGAAGCAAGCCTGGTAAAGGACCTGGAAGAGAAGAACATCGGCAGACCAAGTACTTATGCCCCTATCATAGCAACTCTGCTGGAAAGAAAGTATATAAGCAGGGAAAAGAAAGTCCTGGTACCGACAGATTTAGGTTTTCTGGTAACTGATCTG
>JALFXR010000001.1 GCA_022787405.1 Bacillota bacterium | reverse complement strand
TATTTGATTGTCTCACCGTAAAGGTAAGCGTCTATAATGTCTGATACCTTCCTTGCATCAGCGATAGCCTCAACTGCGATGGAAATCTTGTCGTTACCGCAGTCACCGCCGGCGAATACGCCAGGAATGCTGGTCATGAATGTATCAGGATCGTATGCGATTGCATTCTTTCTTGTCTTGTCGCAGTCGAACATGGAAGCATCTACTGCCTGACCGATGGCAAGAATCATGGTGTCAATTGGAAGAGTTTCTGTTTTTCCTTCTACAGGAATAGGCTTTCTTCTTCCGGAAGCATCAGGTTCACCAAGTTCCATAACCTGAAGAACAACTTCTTTTACGTGACCGTTCTCATCCTTGACAACTTCCAGAGGGTTGGTCAGGTTCTTGAAGATTACACCTTCTTCTTCTGCCTCTTCGATTTCTACCATGTCAGCAGGCATTTCGTCTTTTGTTCTTCTGTAAATGTTATAAACTTCCTTGGCACCCAGTCTTACTGCAGTTCTGCAGGCGTCCATAGCAGTGTTTCCGCCGCCGACGATAGCAACCTTTTCACCAAGCTTGATCTCTTCGTTTCTTACAACCTTTCTCAGGAAATCGATACCGCCGATAACGCCTTCAGCGTCTTCGCCAGGACATCCAACACCTGTGGATACCCATGCGCCGATACCAAGAAGAACTGCATCGAAATCTTCCTGTACAGTTTCAAACGGAATATCCTCGCCAATCTTGGTATTAGTGACGATTTCAACGCCCATAGCTTCGATAGTAGCGATTTCTTCGTCCAGAACAGCCTTAGGAAGTCTGTATTCAGGAATACCATATCTCAGCATTCCGCCTGCCTTAGGCATTGCTTCGAAGATAGTAACTGCATGTCCCATCTGTCTCAGGAAATATGCTGCAGAAAGTCCCATAGGGCCGCCGCCGATGATAGCTACGCTCTTTCCTGTATCTTCTTCGCATTCAGGCATGAAAGCTTCGCCGTCAAGGTCATTGTCTGCAGCAAAGCGCTTGAGCTGCTGGATTGAAATAGGTTCGTCGATAAGTCCGCGTCTACATGCCTCTTCACAAGGATGAGGACATACTCTTCCCAAAGCTGCAGGCAGAGGAATTTTATCCTTTATAAGCTTGATTGCTTCTTCATATTCACCGTTGGCAATGAGGCCTACATAACCCTGGCAGTCGGTATGAGCAGGACATGCCAGTACGCAAGGAGGTCTGCAGTCACCTACGTGGTTGGAAAGTAAAAGCTCAAGGTTTGTCTTTCTTGATTCGATTACTCTTTCTGTATTAGTTCTGATTACCATGCCGGGTGCGATTTCTGTAGCGCATGCCTTGCACAGCTTAGGGTTTCCTTCCACTTCGCACATGCAAAGTCCGCAGGAACCGTAAATCTTGGTTCTTTCGTCATAGCAAAGAGTAGGAATATAAATGTCATTCTCTTTGGCAACTTCAAGAATAGTCTGACCGGCAACGCCTAAAACTTCTTTGCCGTTGATATTTAATCTGAATTTATTCATTTTGTTTCCTCCTCCCCTATTCTTTTTCTATTGCGCCAAACTTGCAGGTCTCAAGACACTTGCCGCACTTGATACACTTAGTCTGGTCGATAACATGCTGACCCTTAACCTCTCCGGAGATAGCGCCAACAGGACACTTCTTGGAGCAAAGTGTACATCCCTTACATCCATCAGTGATATTGAAGCTGATGAGAGCCTTGCAGGAATGAGCTGTACACTTGTGGTTGTAAATATGGTCTTCATATTCGTTTCTGAAGTATTTAAGAGTAGTGAGTACAGGGTTAGGAGCAGTCTGACCAAGTCCGCAGAGTGAGCCGTCCTTAATCTTAATTGCCAGTTCTTCCAGCTTTTCGATATCTCCGTCCTGACCTTCACCATTAGTGATTCTTTCGAGAATCTCAAGCATTCTCTTGGTACCGATACGGCAGTAGTTACATTTTCCGCAGGACTCGTCACGAGTGAAGTTGAGGAAGTATCTTGCCATATCTACCATACAGGTATCCTCGTCCATTACGATCATACCGCCGGAACCTACGATAGCGCCTGTCTTGTTAATGTCTTCATATGTAACAGGAGTATCGATGAGTTCAGCAGGAATACATCCGCCGGAAGGTCCTCCCATCTGTACGGCTTTGAACTGTCTGTCGTTCTTGATTCCTCCGCCGATTCCGAAGATAACTTCTCTTAAAGTAAGTCCCATAGGAACCTCAACAAGTCCGCCCTTCTTGATTTTTCCGGCAAGTGCGAATACCTTGGTACCCTTTGACTGCTCAGTACCCATAGCACCGAAAGCAGCGCCGCCGTTATAGATAATCCAAGGAACGTTGGCGAGTGTTTCTACGTTGTTTATGTCTGTCGGCTTCTGCCAGAATCCCTTTGCGGCTGGGAAAGGAGGTTTGAGTCTAGGCATACCTCTTTCACCTTCAAGGGAAGCGATAAGAGCAGTTTCTTCACCGCATACGAATGCGCCTGCACCTGCCTTGATATAAATATCGAAATCGAATCCGCTTCCGAAGATGTTCTTGCCCAGGAAGCCTTTTTCTCTGGCCTGAGCCATGGCAATTTCAAGTCTCTTAATAGCAAGAGGATATTCAGCACGGCAGTAGATAACGCCCTGGGATGCTCCCATAGCATAGCCGCCTATAATCATACCTTCGAGAAGTGAATGAGGGTCGCCTTCAAGCACGGAACGGTCCATGAATGCACCTGGGTCACCTTCATCGGCATTACATACAAGATATTTTTCATTTCCCGGACTCTGTCTGCATGCATTCCACTTGAACCATGTCGGGAAGCCTGCACCGCCTCTGCCTCTGAGACCGGAAATCTTGATTTCTTCAATTACTTCCTCAGGTTTCATTGAGGTAAGAACTTTTTCGATAGCCTTATATCCATCAACAGCTATGTATTCTTCTATGTTTTCAGGATTGATAACACCGCAGTTTCTGAGAACTACTCTCTGCTGCTTTGCAACGAACTGCTTGTCTTCCTCTGAAATAGCCTGTTCTTCGCAAACCTTGTGGTTAACAAGATGACTTTCAACGATTTCTGCAACCTTGTCAGGCTGAACTTTGACATATCTGGTCATTTCACCGTTGTCATCGTAAACGTCAACGATAGGTTCCAGGTAACATGTACCTACGCAGCCTGTGATGTCAACCTTAACATCGAGGTTTTTCTCTTTGATCTGCTTTTCAAATTCTGCAGCGGTCTTTTTTGCTCCGGTAGCGATACCGCAGCTGCCTTCGCCTACAACAATTCTCATCTATGTCACCTCCTATGCCCTTTCTTTGATTTCAGCGAGAATCTGCTTAACTTTATCTTTTGTAAGGTTTCCGTAAGTTTCATCTCCCTCGGCACTTCTTACCATCATAACAGGAGCCAGTGAGCAGCAACCCAGACAAGCTACGTTGTTAAGTGTGAAAAGTCCATCTTCGGTGGTTTCTCCGTCCTGTATGTTCAGATATTCGCAGACAGCTTCCTCGATCATTTCGGAACCGTTAACGTGACATGCAGTACCCTGGCAAAGCATGATCAAATACTTGCCTATCGGCTGCAGTCTGAACTGTGCATAGAAAGTAGCCACACCGTAAATTTTTGCAGGCTTGATGCCCGTAGCTTCGGATATGTAGTTTATGGTATCTACTGAAAGATATCCGTAAATATCCTGAGCCTTCTGCAGAATAGTTATCAAACTACCCGGCACCTTTGCATATTGGTCTAAAACAGGCTGCAGTTCAGCGAACTGAGCTTTTCTGTTTTCGGCGCAATTGCAGTCGCATTTGCATACATTCTCACTCATTCTAGTACCTCTCTATAATTCTAAAATGTTTAAAAAATTAAATTGTATTAATAATTACACCAAAACCACTCTTAATTGTATCAAAAAAGCAGAAAAAAATCAATATTATTAGAAATGTTTTATTCTGCTTCCAAGCCGGCATCTCTTTCGTCATCGTCATCTTTTTCAAGAATGTAAATCTTGACTCTTTCAATCCGGCGCTCTCCAATAGCCATTATTTTAAACTGATAATTTTCAAACTCGATAATCCTCCCCACGTCCGATTCATCAGGTATTTCACCAAGAATATCTATGATAAAGCCTCCGATGGTTTCGCTGCTTTCAGATTCAAGATTTACGCCGATTTCTTCATCTAAATCGTCCAGACTCACATCTCCGTCTACAAGATAAGTATTATCATCGATCTTATCGATGATTTCCTCTTCTTCGTCATACTCATCATCGATGTCACCCATTACCTGCTCGATTATATCTTCCATTGTGACGATTCCGCTGAAGCCGCCGTATTCATCTATAAGGATAGCAATCTGCTGTTTTGTCTTCTGCAGTTCAAAGAAAAGAGAGTCGATATTTTTTGTTTCAGGCACGAAATATGCTTTTCTGAGAATCGATTTGATATCAACCGCATCAAATCCGTCCTCCCTTGCCTTAATCAGATAATCCTTGATATTGAGTATGCCGATTATGTTGTCAGTTTCACCTTCGCACACCGGGATTCTGGAATGTCTCAGAGTCATCAGGTCGTCAAGGTACTCATCTGGCTGATCTTCTATATCTATGAGGAAAACATCTGTCCTTGGAGTCATTACTTCATATGCCAGTTTGTCGTCAAATGCGAAGATTGAATTTATCATCTTCTTGCCCTCTTCTTTGATAACACCGGTCTCCTGACCGACCTCAAGCATGGACATGACTTCCTCTTCGGAGAATTCTCCGTCGTCCACCTTTGTCTTCTGGCGGAAAATCCGAAGCAGTATGTCAGCAATAAGCATAAGTGTCCATGTAACAGGCCTAAGAATTGTGGCCGCAGCATCATCAAAGGCCAACGTCTTTTCAGCTATGGCTTCAGCATGCTGAAGAGCGATTTTCCTCGGAAAATACTGGCCCAGTGATACCAACAGAACAAGGTAAACCACCAGCTTCCATATCTCCGTAAAGGCAAGCAAGCCTCCGAACAATGCACATAGCAGAATAATAAGCTTGTTGGCACTTGCCAGCTTTTCTTTGTTTCTGCCTGAGGCTCCAAGAGCTGTGTTAATAAGCACGAACAATCCGTGAATAGCAATAAGTAACAGAATTATCCCCGTCTGCATGGGGACGCTGCCTAGGTCATTTGACATATCAGTTTCCTTTCTCCTTTTTCTTTCTGAGCATGAAATTTTCTTTTACCGGTTTATTCATTTTGATTTTAAGTATCTGCTGAGGATGAGGTGCCGATTCTATAGGCTCACCCTCCTCGTTATACATTTCTGTCAGCTGCTGGACGAAGAAATCAGTTCCCGGTCCGAAAACCTCTATTTCGTCGCCGATAACCATCTTGTTTCTCTGCTCTACGATAGCATACCCGGTTTCCTCATCATAGCTTTTTACCATTCCGGTAAAGGTATAATCCCTTGTATAAGCACTGGTCTGGTAATTCTGGTCCTTATTGGTAGGCTTGTCGAAGTAAAAGCCCGTGGTGAACTCTCTGTGGCTCACTTTTTTCAGTTCCCTCATCCATTCATCTTTAAATTCATAGCTCTGAGGGTCCGCATAATACGCATCGATAGCCTTCCTGTATGCCGAAACAATAGTAGCCACATAGAAAACGCTTTTCATTCTGCCTTCGATTTTTATCGAAGCAATGCCTGACTCTGCCAGCTGAGGAATATATTCAATCATGCACAAATCCCTGGAATTGAGAATATAAGTACCGCGTTCATCCTCTTCGATGGGATAATACTGACCCGGACGCTGTTCTTCCACCAGAGCATATTTCCATCTGCATGGATGTGCACACATGCCTCTGTTGGCGTCACGCTCTATCATAAAGTTGGAAAGCAGACATCTGCCAGAATAGGAAATACACATGGCTCCGTGGACAAAAGCTTCAAATTCAAGGTCTGCAGGTGTGTTTTCACGCAGTTCTTTTATTTCTTTGAATGTAAGCTCTCTGGCCAGCACAATTCTCTTAACGCCCATATTATACCAGAATTTTGCCGTCTGGTAATTGGTCATATTGGCCTGAGTGCTCAGATGTATCTCAGCATCCGGGATAATCTCCTGAACCATTGTTACAATTCCGGGGTCGCTTATAATAAACGCATCTATGCCTAAATTCTTTATAGCTGTCAGGTACTCTTTGAGCGGTTCTATATCCTCATTATGAGCAAAAATATTAAGAGCAAGGTAGCACTTAACACCTCTTTGGTGTGCAAATTCAATGCCCTCCTTCATTTCACCCATGGACATATTGCCTGCTCCGGCTCTGAGAGAAAACATCTCTCCGCCGAAGTATACCGCATCTGCACCGTAGAGTACCGCTATCTTAAGTTTTTCAAGGTCGCCGGCAGGTGCCAGCAGTTCCATTTTTTTCATTTATTCTCCTGTGAACATTATAAATTTAAAATTTTACTTACGGAAACACCGTCGCCGCAGGCTATAACGGCCGTCTCCATCCTCGGATCTGAGGTTATGAACTCCACATATTCCCGCATTTTCTTTATATTTGTTTTATGCTTGCCTGTGGGGTCGTAAATATCGGAAGCTATCCGTGCCTTAAAAAGCACATTGTCGGATATTATAACTGTTCCCTGCCCGCATAGCTTCCAGGAAGCCTCTAAAAAGCGCTTATAGTGGCTTTTTGCTGCATCGATGAAAACAATATCGAAAGGTTTCTCTCCCTGCTCAAAGAGATGATTTACGCACTCCTCGCCGTCTCCTTCTATGATTCGAATTTTATCATCAAAGCCCAGCCTTTTTATGTTGGCTGAGGCCTTTGCCACCATTTCCGGGTCTTTCTCCACGGTAACTACTTCCGCACCTGTTACTGCGCTGAAAAACATAGACGAATAACCTACAGCACACCCTATTTCAAGTATACGCTTCGGTTCAATAATGTTAAGCATAACTCTCAGAAAGCTTTCGGTCTCCTTAAGTATGATTGGAACCTTTTGGGCTTCGGCTTCGAGGCGCAGTGCCCCCAGTTCAGGTGACACCGGCGTGTAAAAACTATTTATATATTCAGTTACAATATCGTTTGTAATGTTTCTTTCCATAATAATCAGTGAGCTGCTGTATATGCTTTATCGTAGGCAGCCTTGTCCCTCTCAAATTGTGCGTAGTCTGATGAGAAATTGCTGGTCCCGTCCAGCTTCTCACTGAGGACGAAATAAAGATAATCCGTGTCTGCAGGATGAAGTGCTGCCTGCACTGCCGCCAGTCCCGGAGAACATATCGGTCCCGGAGGTAAGCCTGCGTTAGTGTAGGTATTATAAGGTGACTCTATTCTGGTGTCTGCATAAGTCAGCACCTCTTTCTGCTTGCCCAGCACATACTGAACTGTGGAGCACATCTGCAGAGGCATACCCTTTTCCAGCCTGTTGTAGATAACGCTGGCTACCAGTTTTCTCTCCTCGTCTACCTTGCATTCTCTCTCTATAATGGACGCAATGGTTATGATCTCATTAAGAGAACGACCGGAAGCTCCGTTATGTTGAGAACTTACTAATTTGTCATTATAGGCCTTTAAAGGCTGCTTTTCAAACTGATCCAGCATAACCTTTATTATCTGTTCCTCGCTCATACCTTCGTCTATTGTATAAGTGTTCGGGAAAAGATATCCTTCCAGCTTGTTCTTGTTTTTCTGCGCACCGTCCAGAAAATCATAGTCAAAATCAGCAGCTTCTATGAGCGAAACAAGGGTGTCATAATCCCCCAGACCCTTGTCTGCAATAGCGCGGGCAGTCTGATAGATGGTGTAGCCCTCAGGTATGGTAAAGCTTACTGTGTTAACCTTGCCGCTAACTATTAAGTCCGCTATCTGCTGAAGGTCCATAGATGGCGAAAGAGAATAGGTTCCCGCCTTATACTGGCTGTCATATCCTTTTATTCTCGACCAAAGCTTGAACTTGTCCGCACTGCTTATAACGCCCTCATCTTCCAGCAGCTGACCGATCTGTCCGGTGCCTGAGCCTGAAGGTATAGTCACATTTACTGTCTGGGTATCTTCGGAATCCAAAGCCTTTCCCATTCCTCCTATGTAGATTGCTGCGCCTGCTGCTATGACCAGTACAACACATATTGCTGCGATTATAATCTTTTTCTTTAAATCCATATCAATACCTCATTTTTTAACAAAAGGACGCAAAATCAGCTTCGCGTCCTTTTTTTGCATGAATTTGTAAATTTTTATTTAGCTCTTCCTAAATAAATGCCTTCTCTTGTGTCAATCTGAATAACTTCGCCTTCTTCGATAAAGATAGGAACCTGAACTACTGCGCCTGTTTCAACGGTTGCAGCTTTAGTTACATTAGTTGCAGTGTTACCCTTTACGCCCGGTTCAGTTTCTACAACCTTAAGATTAACAAAGTTATCTGCTTCTACCAGGAATGCGTTTCCCTTATAGAATTTGATAGTTGCTTCATCGTTCTCACGCATGAACTTGATTGCCTCTTCAACCTGATCATAAGCCAAAGGAACCTGTTCGAAGGTTTCAGGATCCATGAAGTAGTAAAGTTCTCCGTCGTTATACAGATACTGCATTCTCTTTGTTTCAATGTGTGCCTTAGGAAATTTGTCATCAGGATTGAAAGCTTCTTCTCTTGTAGCACCTGTCAGAATGTTCTTATACTTGGTTCTGACGAAAGCCGCACCCTTACCTGGCTTTACATGCTGGAAATCAAGAACTACATGCGGCTCTCCGTTGATTTCAAAAGTAATACCTTTTCTAAAATCACTAGCGTAAATCATTTTTTATCTCTCCATTCTTTAATTAAAATAATTCATATTTGTAATCCATGCTTAATTCACGATAGAACCATTATATCAAAATTTGTGAGGATTGCAAGTCCTATCCTAAAAGGCTTCCGGCGCCTATAGCTTCGCCGATGATTTCGTAAACGTCTTTCATCATCAGTGAAAAACGCATTTCAGCCTGCAGGTATTGTGCTGCCAGCGGATCTTTTGCCATAATAGCATAAAGCTGCTGAACGGAGGCCATATCCTCAGGCCCCATCTGTTGGCCCATCATGGTCTTTGTCTGGATTTCAAGCTGTTTAGCCTGGAAATCCTTAATCATTGCTGCAAGCTCTTCATTCTGGTCTATCTGTTTCTTATAATTGTCGAACTGTTTGAATTCTTCTGATCCTTTAATGGCCTGAGCAAGACCATGAGCCTGATCATAAACATTCATGCCGCTACCTCCTTTAAACTTCAAGAAAAATCGGAAGGATTATCGGACTGCGCTTCGTAGTTTCATAGATGTAGCTGCTAAGCGAATCCCTGACATGAGATTTCATGCTGTTCCAGTCCTTGATTCTCTTGTCCTGACATTTTTCCAAAGCTTCCATGGCCACTCTTCTGGCCTCTTCCATGAGTCCTTCGTTCTCCCTTACATATACGAAACCTCTGGATATGATATCCGGTCCCGATACTACCATGTGGCTTTCCTTTTCTATAGCTGCCACAACTATGATAAGCCCTGACTCAGAAAGCATTTTTCTGTCTCTAAGGACGATGTTTCCAACATCGCCTACTCCAAGACCGTCTACCAGAATTGCATCTGCCTCTACTGTAGTATCCTCTATGGCCGCTCTATGTCTGTTGAATTTCAATATCTCACCGTTTTCCATAACAAAGATGTTGTCTTTAGGCATACCGAGACTTTCTGCCAGCCTTGCATGCTGGATGAGATGTCTGTATTCACCGTGAACAGGCATGAAGTATTTAGGTTTTATAAGAGAATGCAGAAGCTTCAGTTCCTCCTGGCACGCATGGCCGGAAACGTGAATATCAGCAATATCGGAATATATTACTTCTGCGCCCTTTTCAAAGAGCTTATTTACAACATTTGATACAGTTTTCTCGTTACCCGGCACGGGTGTAGAGGAAAGAATAACCATATCGCCTTTCTTTAGCTTTACAGATTTATGATCACCTGAAGCTATGCGGGCAAGAGCGCTCATCGGCTCACCCTGGCTGCCTGTAGTAATTATTACAAGCTTGTCGTCAGGAATATTCTTGGTCATTTTCAGATCAACCAGTGTTCCCGGCGGTATGTCCAGATAGCCAAGTTCAATGGCAAGGGCTACTACATTTTCCATGCTTCTACCGGAAATGGCAACCTTGCGTCCGAACTTTACAGCGTTCTCTATTATCCTCTGTACTCTATGAACATTGGAAGAGAATGTTGCGATTATTATCCTGGTCTTGGCTGTTCTGAATATGTTTTCTATGGTCTGTCCAACCACCCTTTCGGATGCGGTAAAGCCCGGTCTCAATGCATTGGTGCTGTCGCAAAGCATCAGTGTAACGCCACGTTTTCCGATTTCAGCCAGTCTGGAGAAATCAATGGGTTCTCCATCCACAGGTGTGTAGTCCACTTTAAAGTCTCCGGAATGAAAAACCACTCCTGCAGGTGTATTTATTGCCAGACATATGGAGTCGGCAATGGAATGGGTCGTTCTGATTGTTTCAATATCAAAATGCCCCAGAGTTATTTTGTCACCGGCCTTTATCGTTCTTAAGTCGCCTATGACGTTATGCTCCTTAAGCTTGTTTTCCACCAGTCCCAATGTCAGCCTGGTACCGTAAATCGGAATTTTTATATTCTTCAGCAAATACGGTATAGCACCAATGTGGTCTTCGTGACCGTGAGTAAGCACCATGCCTACAATCTTTTCCCTGTTGGCTATCAGATAAGTGAAATCCGGAATGACAATATCAATGCCGTACATCTCGTCATCCGGGAATGAAAGCCCGCAGTCGATAATCAGAATTTCGTTCTGGTACTCAAGGAGGGTCATGTTTTTGCCGATCTCGTTAAGTCCTCCTATGGGTATCACCTTAAGGCTAGGTACTTTCTTGGTTTTTTGTCTACTTCTCATAAAATTTTTTCCGTCCTTTTGATCTTTGTATTTTATGAAAAGACAGCCGTCACATTATTCAGTTTTCAAGCTATTTTACTACGATGTTTACCAGTTTGTTAGGTACCACTACTACCTTAACCACTGTTTTTCCTTCTAATAATGTCTGGATATTCTTGTTTTCCAGAGCCGCCTTCTCAAGTTCTGCCCTGTCTGAATTGTTGGCAGCGAAAATCTTATCCTTCAGCTTGCCGTTAACCTGAATCACAACTTCCACCTCATCTTTAACAAGAGCTGATTCATCGAATTCCGGCCACGGCATATTAACCACGGATTCAGTCTGTCCGATATGCTCCCACATCTCTTCGCAGATATGCGGTGTAAACGGTGACAGGATAAGAATAAGATCCTTTACAGCTTTGCCCAGGAGGCCTACGTTCACATTTTCGCCTTCTTTATACTTGTACATTGCATTTACAAGTTCCATGATAGAACTGATAGCCGTGTTAAAGCTGTATTTGCCTCCAACGTCCTCACTTACCTTCTTTATAGTTGCATTCAGCATATAGTTAAGGGACTTGTCGGCAGGTCCTTCCACCTTGAATTCATCAGGTACCTCAGGGTATTTCTTTTTAAAATCATATACCAGTCTGTATACTCTGTTGAGGAAACGATAGCTTCCTTCTACACCGGCATCTGACCAGTCGAGCTCTCTGTCAGGCGGTGCTGCAAAGAGTATGAAAAGTCTTGCCGTATCTGCACCGTATTTCTTTATGATTTCTTCAGGACTTACTACGTTCCCTAGGGATTTACTCATTTTTTTGCCGTCCTTGTTAACCATACCCTGAGTAAGAAGGTTCTTGAACGGTTCCTCGCAGTCAACAAGTCCCATATCATAAAGTGCCATCTGGAAGAATCTTGAATACATCAGATGAAGTATAGCGTGTTCTACACCTCCGATATACTGATCCACACTCATCCAGTAGTTTGCCTTGGCAGGATCAAACGGTGCTTCTGTGTTCTTAGGATCGCAGTATCTCAAGAAATACCACGATGAATCAAGGAAAGTATCCATAGTGTCCATCTCTCTTCTTGCAGGCTTGCCACACTTTGGACATACAGCATGTGCAAAAACCTTTGAGGTGGTCAGCGGAGACTCTCCCTTTCCGGTAAATTCAACATCGGTAGGAAGAAGTACCGGAAGGTTTTCTTCTTTTTCAGGAACCCAGCCGCAATCCTCGCAGTAAATCATAGGAATCGGGGTTCCCCAGTATCTCTGTCTGGAAATCAGCCAGTCTCTCAGTCTGTAGTTTGTGGTCTTCTTACCGATTCCTCTTTCTTCCACAATCTCAATGAACTTACCGATGGCTTCTTTGTTGTTCATGCCGTTAAACTCGCCGGAGTTTATCAGAGTACCCTCGGCGGCACATGCCTCCTTAAGATTATTAAGGTCAATCTCAGGATCTCCCGGATCAACAACAGGAATTATATCAATACCGAATTTGGTAGCAAACTCGAAGTCACGCTGGTCGTGAGCAGGTACACCCATTACTGCACCTGTACCATATCCCATAAGTACATAATCGGAAATATAGATTGGAATTTCCTTCTCTGTAAATGGGTTAATGGCATATTTGCCGATGAAAACACCAGTCTTTTCATTAGTGGTGGATGTCCTCTCGATATCGTTCATATGCTCAACCTTTTCAATATATTCTTTCACAGGCTGTTCATATTCTGTGCCTTCGACCATTTTAAGAACTGACGGATACTCCGGAGCAAGGACCATATAGGTTGTACCGTATATTGTGTCCACACGAGTAGTGAAAACTGTAAGCGTTTCGTCATAGTCCTTTATCTTGAATTCAACCTCAGCACCTACAGACTTTCCAATCCAGTTTCTCTGCATAACTTTAACCTTGTTAGGCCATCCGTCCAAAGTGTCAAGGTTGTTGAGAAGTCTTTCAGCATAATCAGTGATTTTAAAATACCACTGAGAAAGATTCTTCTTTCCTACAGGTGATTTGCATCTTTCACAGCATCCGTCCACAACCTGCTCGTTAGCAAGTACAGTCTGGCAGCTAGGACACCAGTTAACCGGATTTTCTTTCTTGTAAGCAAGTCCTCTATTGTAGAACTGAATGAAGATCCACTGCATCCATTTGTAATAGTCCTCGTGGCATGTGGCAACCTCTCTGTCCCAGTCATAGGAAAGGCCCAGCTCCTTGAGCTGTTTGCGCATCTCAGCGATATTATCCCATGTCCAGATGCTTGGATGAATTCCATGCTTTATAGCAGCATTTTCTGCCGGCAGACCAAATGAATCCCATCCCATAGGATGAAGGACATTGTAGCCG
>JALFXR010000248.1 GCA_022787405.1 Bacillota bacterium | reverse complement strand
CATTTGCAAAAGGAATAATCGAGATGACCGTAGGTGCAAACATGATTGGAATATGCAATATAACCATAGGTCTGAAAACCGCCCTTACGGCATTTATAATTTCTTTCGGCGGACTTTCTGTCATCGGACAGTCTGTGTCTATGGCGGCAGGTTCAGGCCTGGGTCTTGGAACCATACTTCAGATAAAACTGACCCACGGCCTTATTGCCGGCATTCTGGCTGCTGCATTCTCATTCTTTATTTAGCACATATCGTTGAATTGAAGGGACGAATAGGGTATAATATATTCTATGGAAAATAATCTGAAGGCAGTAGGTATAATCGCTGAATACAATCCATTTCATAACGGGCACAAGCATCATCTGGAACAGACCCTGACAGAGTCGGGGGCTGATGTTTGCGTGGCCGTAATAAGCGGCAATTTCACTCAGCGAGGGGAAATAGCCCTGCTGGATAAGTGGACAAGGGCAGAGATGGCGGTGAGAAACGGGGTTAACCTTGTAGTTGAAATGCCGACATTATATGCGTGCAGTAATGCGGGGTACTTTGCCGAGGCTGGAGTTGAGATACTGGAAGCCCTCGGAGCGGAGGATATCTGCTTCGGCAGTGAATCGGGAAATACAGAAGAACTGATTCGAATTGCCCGGGAAATAGAATCCAACAGGCAGAACCTGGAGGAAAAGATTAAGGAAGGTGTAAAGAGCGGCTTTTCATATCCGAGAGCCCGCAGTCAGGCAATCTTCAGGCTGTTTGGAGAAGATGCGGCATCTGTGATAGAAAGCCCTAACAACATCCTTGCAATAGAGTACATCATGCGCATGAAAAAGGCTCATCCCATAGCAGTAAAGCGCATGGGAGCCGGTTATCACGACAGTGAGGCAGATAAGAGCGGTATTGCTTCAGCAACTGCAGTAAGGAAAATGCTGCGTGAGAGACAGGATATTTCCCCGGTAGTGCCAGAGTTTTCCCGGGAAATTATAGAACAGAACAGAGGACGTATTGCAGACAGCAATATGCTCACACCCCTGATAATCCAGAAAGTGTTGCAGACCTCCGCAGAAGAGCTTAACAGCATATTCGGAGCAGAAGAGGGTCTGGGAAATATTTTGAAATCACGGGTGCGTTACTGGAAAAACTATGAGGACATCATTGAAGACCTGAAATCCAAAAGATATACCAGAACGAGAATCGAAAGGGTGCTGGTACATGCCTTACTTGGGATAAAGCGTGAGGACATGCTTTCAGCATCAAAATATGTCAGGGTGCTTGCCTTTGACGAAAAGGGCAGCAGATATCTGAAGCGGGTAAAAAAAGCCGGATTTTGCCAATTGCCGATTATTACAAACATAAACAGAGATGCAGATGCTTTCCCGGAAATTGCTAAGACCCTCGAAAAAGATATTCTGGCAGCGGATATTTATAACGCGGCAGCAGGTCTTGACCTTTATGACAACTCGGAATATGTAAAAAAGCCCTTTGCGGCCAAAACTCGCCCTTGAAATTGGCAAACCGTGAGAGTATAATAGATTAGGTTAATTTTTTTGTTAATATTATTTTACGGAGGAACTAATAGATCATGAAAGTTTTAGTAATCAACTGCGGCAGTTCATCATTAAAGTATCAGGTTCTCGATATGACAAGCGAAACACTGCTCTGCAAAGGTTTAGTAGAAAGAATCGGTATGGATGGTTCAGTTATCGGACACGAAAAGATCGGTCAGGAAAAGATCAAGACCGAGGTTCCGATGAAGGACCACAAGGATGCTATCGAGCAGGTTCTTGCAGCAATTCAGGATCCTGAACACGGAGTTATCAAGTCAATGGCTGAGCTGGGAGCAGTAGGACACAGAGTTGTTCATGCCGGCGAAAAGTTTGCATCATCCGTTCTGATTACAGACGATGTTGTAAAAGCTCTGGAAGAATGCGTTGCACTGGCACCGCTTCACAACCCGCCTAACCTGTTAGGTATTGCTGCATGTAAGGAACTTATGCCTGAGACACCTATGGTCGGCGTATTCGATACTGCTTTCCATCAGACAATGCCGCCTGAATCATACATCTACGCACTTCCTTACGAATACTACACCAAGTACGGCGTAAGAAGATACGGATTCCACGGAACTTCCCACAAGTATGTTGCACAGAGAGCTGCTGACATGCTTAATGTAAACCTTGAAGACCTCAAGCTCATCACATGCCACCTGGGTAACGGCGCTTCCGTTTCCGCAATCAAGAGAGGTAAGTGTATCGATACCTCCATGGGCTTCACTCCACTTGAAGGTCTGGTAATGGGTACTCGTTCCGGCGACATTGACCCTGCAATCGTTACATTCATCAGAGAAAAAGAAAACCTTCCACAGGGTAAGGCTAACGAAATTCTCAACAAGAAGTCAGGCGTTCTGGGTATTTCCGGAGTTTCCAGCGATTTCAGAGACCTTGAAGAAGCAGTTGCAGAAGGCAACGAAAGAGCTGCTCTTGCATTAAAGGTTTTCGCACATAAGGTAAGATTCTACATCGGAGCATACATCGCAGAAATGAACGGCGTTGATGCTATCGTATTCACCGCAGGTGTTGGTGAAAACGACGTTTCCATGAGAGAGCTCATCTGTAACGAACTCGGAAACCTGGGCATCAAGCTTGACCTGGTTAAGAACAAGGTAAGAGGTAAGGAAACTATCATCTCCGCAGATGATGCAAGAGTAAAGGTTCTCCTGATTCCTACAAACGAAGAACTGATGATTGCAAGAGATACTTACAACATCGTAAAAGGTTTAAAATAGTAGTTGACAAAATATGCTGATTCAGTATATAATCTAGTAGTTGACGATTATTTGAAGATTAATATAAAGAACAAATACTCACAAGGAGGTGTTAAGATATGGCAGTACCTAAACGTAGAACTTCAAAGGCAAAGAAGAGCAGCAGAAAATCAGCTAACATGAAGATGAAAGCACCGGGCTTATCAATTTGCCCTCAGTGTCACGAACCTAAGCTTCCTCATAGAGTTTGTCCTAACTGCAACTACTATGACGGTAAAGAAGTTGTAGCTACTGAAGCTTAATTTGATTTTGAATAATGAACGAATGGCGGCAGACCGGTTGGTCTGCCGTTTTTGTCGATGTTCATCCGGTTTGATACGGAAGCATGAAAGGAGCATTTGATAAGATGGATTTAAAAACAATAGCTCGTATTCACACCGCTTTTCCTGAAAAATTCGGAATTCCCCGTCAGAGCGGAATCGTGGAAACACCGGGATATATAGTGTTTGAGCCGCCATACAACAATCCTGATGCGGTAAGGGGCCTGGAAGAGTTTTCCCATATATGGCTTATATGGCAGTTTTCACAGGCTGTGAGAGATGACTGGTCACCAACTGTACGTCCGCCTCGCCTCGGAGGTAATACAAGGGTAGGTGTGTTTGCATCACGTTCGCCTTTCCGTCCCAACCCAATAGGACTTTCACTTGTGAAACTGGAAAGCATAGAATATGACCACAGTCTTGGCCCGGTGCTTCATGTGACAGGAGCTGACATTCTAGACGGAACTCCCATTTACGACATCAAGCCTTATCTGCCGTATTCCGAGGCAAAACCTGATGCGGAAGGTGGTTTTGCTCATAAAGTGCTTGACGCGGGAGCGGAGGTTGTTTTCAACTTTGATGACGAAGATGACGGTTCAGAAAACTGTCTCAACAGAATTAAGCCGAAAGACCTTGAACTCATAAAGGAACTGCTGGCGCAGGACCCACGTCCACGCTATCAGGATGACCCGGAAAGGGTGTACGGCATGTCCTATGGAGAATGGGAAGTAAAGTTTACATCGGGAGACGGGGCTATTATGGTCAAGAGCATCAAAAATCGTTAAAACAAATTGAACAAAAGGAGAAAAGAAATGAGAAAAACGAGTAGAATGAAAAAAACAGCAGGGCTGATTGCTTTGTGTCTGGTACTGGTACTGACAGGCTGCAAAATCACCAATGACACCGATGAACAGCCTTATATTGAACAAATCAATTATAGCAACCTTATAGACACATCCGTTCAAAAACAGCTTGCTGAGATTATGAACAGTGCGGATATATCTCCCATGCGTCAGCAGGTTTTTTTTGACCACGTAAATCAGTTCAACAATACTGTTTCATCGGAGGGGATGGCAGCAGGATTTGAAGTAAAACAAGCCACAGAAGAAAAATATGATCCATATGCCATGCAGGAAGAATGGGATGCGGCATATCCTGATTTTATGGGGTATAACTGCAGGATAACTGCGTTTGGCTTATTTGGAGATCATATGACTATAGCAGCAGATGCGGAAACCAGAGAGGATATGATTCTGATGGACATGGCATCGCTGGAGGAGGATTCATCTGCGATGCAGGATGATAAGGATATGGACAGATTTAGAGTTCTGTATTCCACAGTACCCACAGATGACACAAAGGACGTTTCGGTACATGTGGAAAATCTGCGTAGTGATTGGCAGAATCGCGGTATCGTCTTTGACAATAATCCGGATGTGAGCCTGATATCTGTTGTATTTCATGATGCGTGGGACGGCGAAAATCAACTGTTTATAGGCCATACAGGTGTGCTTTTTCAGGTATCGGAAACAGAGCTGTATTTTGTAGAAAAAATCGCTTTCCAGGAGCCTTACCAGCTGACTGTATTCAATAATAGGACAGAACTTAATGATTATCTGATGACTAAATATGATACCGGCACAGGACAACCCACTGCAGCTCCGTTTATTATGGAAAACGATGAGTTGATGGAAGGATACCGTTCTAAGTAATAAAATGTTACAAAAACCTCTGTTTTTGGGGAACCAAACCCCACCCAAACAGAGGTTTTTTGCTATTTTTTGGGGAAAATCATCCGGTGCTTAACTTATACTCCAATATATATGTTGACATACATCGAATCTCAAGGTATAATGTGATATAATAAAGCATAGATTATCGAGGTATTGTCAGGAGGTGAGAAAGTGAAGATTGATAAAGGATTGATGGGCGGAAGCTCGGCTCTATTAGTGCTGTCATTGCTGTCAGAAAAGGATTACTACGGCTATGAGATCATAAGAACTCTGGAAGAACGTTCCAACGGAACCTTTGAGTACAACGAAGGCACGCTGTACCCGATTCTTCATAAGATGGAAAGTAAAGGACTTTTGACATCCTATAAAGAGCAGACAGATGGCGGAAGAGAGCGGAAGTACTATCATATTACAAGTGCAGGTTTGGCACAGCTTTCCGAGGAAAAGGCTCAGTGGAAGGCTTTCAGCACATCCGTTGAACATGTGATTACAGGCAGCGGATTAGCATTGAGTCATTAAAAGGGGTTTAAAATATTATGGAAGGTAAAAAGGAAAAATTTCTTGTGCAGGTCCTGAATGAAGTCAAATTTGGCTATGACCAGCCGGAAATCAAGGCAGAACTTGAAGAGCATATTTATGAGAGAAGTCAATGGCTTCTGGAAAAAGGAATGAGTGCGGAAGACGCTGAGGATGAGGCGGTTCGCAGAATGGGTGATCCAAAAGAACTGGGTAAGCAACTCAATATGATTCATAATCAATGGGTCGGATTAATATGGATATACACCACTATTATAATGTTTTTTACCGTGGCTGCGGCTGTTGTGTTTGGATTGCAGTCTATTGGACCGGCTCTGGCTCAGCGATACGAAGAAATAAGAGATGATGCGGCGGGAATAGGAAAACTAAAATATCATGTAGAGTGTGATGAAACCCTTTTTCTGAATGATTATTCTATAAGTTTTACTGATGTTTACTGCCAGGAATATGCGGGCGACAGTTACATTCTAACTATTTTTTATGAGCATAAGGGTGATGCAGGCAAGGAGTTTTACAAATACCTTGACGAAAAAACATTTCTCGATGAAAACGGAAACCCTTATGCAAAACAGACGAAAGACGGAAATGGCTTAATATTTTCTGCCAGAGAAAAATATGCGATTATGTCTATGCCTGATTTGTCACAGGACTGTATTTATATTGATTACAGCATTTTTGGACAGGAGGCGACGGGACGTATAGACCTTTCATTTTTGTTTGAGAAAGCGGGGAGTGAGTGATATGAAATCAGGAAAAGGAAAGCATCAGTGTATCAGACTTTCACGCGTACAGAAAATAATAATAAATCTTTTGCTGATTGCTTTGTCGGCGGTGGTACTGTATTGGGCATTGTATGTGAACGTATGGTACCAGAGGTCAAGTGATGCTGCCCTCGAAAAAATGTTGACAGGGCAGCTGGGAATAACAAAACCTTATGACATTGTAGCGGATTACAAATATAACAAGGGAGAGTCGTCGTACGAAAGGGTCGTTTATGTGAGGTCAAATATTCATGACGAAGAACTTTACGTTATTGCAGCAATAAGCATGGATTCTTCGGGGAAAAAATACTCGATTTCAGAGCCATATTTTGATAAACTCAGTGAACCGAATGAATTCGGCTGGTTTTATGTGGGAGAACCGGATGACAATAACTGGTCATATTTTATGGGTGACGGGGATTTCATAGAACTTGGGACAAGTAACTATGGCAAACTTGTTAATGATGCTGCGGCAGATAGTTGGTATATTGAGCTTGATTGTCTGAACGACTATGGAAACAGTATGAATGGCAAGCATCTCAGTAGTTTCACACCGGATATTGTATTTACGGTCAATAAAAAGGTCGGAAGCGTTGAGTGGATTGAGATATCTGAGAGATGCAAGGCGTTGGGAATGACCCTTACAGATGAACAGGCTCGTGAATTTACAAAAAAGCTTATCAAAAGTCACGACGATTTTCTTGACTCAAATGCATAATGTAAAAAGAAAGGACCCGGGCAGGGTCCTTTTCTATAGTATGACGGGCATGCCGTCAGTCTGTGGTGAAAGTCCACAAAGGGCGTAGTTGTCGACGAACCCGATAGCGACTCTCAAGGTTTGTATCGTGAGATACAGGCGAGAAGAAGAGATAGCGAAATCGTAGCCTGACGAA
>JALFXR010000080.1 GCA_022787405.1 Bacillota bacterium | reverse complement strand
TATAGACAAATGCGTCGGCTGTGGTGCATGTATTAAAAAATGTCCTTATGAACTTAACACTCCGGAACTTCTTAAGAAAAATCTAGAAGACTACAAGAAGATCATATCAGGAGAAATAACCGTTTAAACCAGTATATATCTGATTAAAAATGCAAAGAATATATGGGAAGCTTTTGTGCATCATCACAAAAGTTTCCTTTTTATTATGTTCAACATGTGCAATAATCACACTTTTTAGCCCTGCTCCGAGATTTTTTTGTGTTAAGACCTTGCTAAAAAACATAATTGTGCTAATATAGTAGGGTACGGGTAATAGGGCGAATGAAGGGAGATATTTAAAATGGAACCAAATAGAAGTAAGCTTATGGTTAAGTTTATCGTTCCATCAATAATAGGTATCCTTCTGTTTATGATACCTGTTAAATATGATGGCAGCTGGACCATATGCGTAAAAATCCTTGCAGACTTTATCGGTGGAGCAATCGGCGGAGTATTACCGCTCCTTTGTGTAATCATCGTTACAGTTTCCGCTATTCTGTCTACAATAGCACTTGCAAAACCGAAATTCATAACTGAGCATCCTATTCTCAATGATACCTTTTCAACTTCAGTTATCTGGGTTGTAGTAAGAGATCTGGGTGCAATTTTCATCTGGCTCACCTATCTGGGAGTAGATGCAGGAGATGAAGATACCGGATTCATCCATATGATTACTGAAGGCGGCGCCGGCGGTTTCGTACTTGGCGACCTGCTGACAGTTCTGGTCATTATCTTTGCAATTGCTGGATTATTACTTCCTCTGCTTCTTGACTTCGGTCTTCTTGAATTCGTAGGTGCCCTTCTTACAAAAGTTATGAGACCACTCTTTAAAATTCCGGGACGTGCTGCAGTTGACTGTTTCACATCATGGATTGGAGATGGTACTCTGGGCGTAATGCTTACGTGCAATCAGTATGAAGGAGGATATTATTCCGCAAGAGAAGCCTCTGTTATTGCAACAACCTTCTCTGCAGTATCCATCACCTTCAGTATTGTAGTTTTAGCACAGGTCGACCTGATGGAATACTTCGGATTGTATTATCTTATGATCTGCCTCATCGGAGTTGCCTGCGCCATTATCTGTCCGAGAATACCGCCGCTTTCACTCAAAAAGGATACTTATGTGGTTGAAGGAAAGGCTATGCCTGAGGATATTCCTTCCGAATACAAAAATTCCAGAGAGTACGGACTGGCACTTGCTATGGACAGAGTATCAGGACATCAGGGTGTAGGACAGTTCTTAGAAAACGGACTTAAAAATGCCGTTGGAATGTGGTTCGGAGTTCTGCCTACTGTTATGGCTATAGGAACTCTGGCACTTCTTCTGGCAAACAACACCCCTATCTTCGAGATTCTCGGTAAACCGTTCCTGCCGCTGCTGGAGCTCTTACAGGTTCCTGAAGCTGCTGAAGCTTCAAAAACCATGATTGTCGGCTTCACCGATATGTTTACGCCGTCAATCATCGCAGCAGAAAGCATTACTAGTGCTATGACAAGATTTATCATAGCGGTTGTATCGGTTACTCAGCTCATCTACTTATCAGAAGTAGGCGGCCTTATTCTAGGCTCCAAGCTTCCTGTTAAGCTGTGGGAGCTGTTCCTGATTTTCCTCGAAAGAACTATCATCAGCTTACTGATTGTATGCCCTCTGGCACACTTGATCTTTTAGGAATTGTTTTAGTTGCTTGTAAAAAATAAATCATTTGCTAATTTATTCAACGAAAAAGTGTCTCTATTACCTGAACAATTAATTATCGTCTGCTATAAGACGTAAAAACAGCGGAAGGCCGGTCAGCCCATCCGCTGTTTTTTTTCTCACCCTATTATTTACCACATCCGTGACTTCCGCACACATGTCCTTCTCCATGGCCGCCGCACTGATGGCTGCCGCCATGTCCATGGTCATGATGATTGCAGTGCACGTCAGGGTCATATCCCAGGTTACCCTCCAGAAGAGCCTTGACAGCGTCATCTGCATTTCCGGAAACGCCTCCGTAAAGTCTGATACCTGCTTCAGCCAGAGCATTCTGTGCTCCGCCGCCTATGCCGCCACAGATAAGCACATCTACCTGGTTGTCTGCCAGAAATCCCGCAAGTGCTCCATGACCGCTTCCATTTGTATCTACAACATGTTCTGCGGTTATCTTGCCGTCCTCGGCATCGTATACCTTAAACTGCTCCGTATGGCCGAAGTGCTGAAAAATCTGTCCGTTTTCGTAAGTAACTGCTATTCTCATAATATTTTGTCCTCCCTTTTTTTTCAGAACAGTTTCCACAGATGAAAGGAGTCTGTTTATACATGCTCTTCCGCAGCATCCTGCTGCTGTACCTCCGCAGAGGCGATAGCTTCCGCCCTCTATGACCAGCCGTTTGCCGTTTACTATGCTGTCAGCCAGCTTGAAACGTGCTCTTTCGTATATTTCCGTTACTGTGGTACGTGATATGTCCATCTGCATGGCACACTGCTCGTGAGTTTTTTTTTCGAAATCAACCAGCCTTATGGCTTCGTATTCATCAGTGGACAGAACCACAATATCGTTACCTGCGCTGCCCATAGGAATGAATTCGTTGTATTCCGGCTCACTGCACACTCTGCGTCTTCTCTGCGGTCTGGGCATGTCTCTGTCTCCTTTCTCTCTGCAGTCCTGTAATTATGGATTGTGTCTTATAATTTACGGTTTGTTTCCGTCATATGTCGATTATATCACTCTGCATTCCCTTTTTCAACAGAAAAAAGAGATTTTGATACAATATCTTGATCGCATTTCTCAAGAGTATCCTGCTGAGGCGTAAGTATATAGAAAAAAACGCTTGTATCACATTCCTCAAAATACCTGCCGTAAATCCTTCCTCTCATTGCCACAGGAGCAAATTCATCTTCCTCATCAACCTCATAACCGGGAGAACCGTACTGCAGATAGGACTGCCTGAAACCGTCTCTGACGTGAGCGGCACCATTTACAATTAATTCAGCATCCACCCTGCTCCAGTCGTCGTATCCAAGATATTTCACATTTTCTGTTACGTTTTCCGCAGTCCATTCAAAGACCTGTTCAGAAATCATGATACCGAATTCCCCTAACACAAGCTTCTGAAAATCGAATTTGGGCACAATGGCAGTCTGTTCGGGAACTATGTGCCCTTCTGCATCAAAGCCGAATGGAACGGCTGTGCTGTCTGCAGTCCCTGATTCTCCGTCGGTACGTGTCACAAGATATGCCCCGTAGAAGCTGTTGTAATACTCCGATTCTGTGTCGTAAAGGATGCTGCAGCCGCGTGTAAGGTCAAAGGCTCCGAAGTTGTACATTATTGTCAGCTTCAGACTGCTGTCTCCTGCTTCTCTTCCGAAGGATGAGCCGGGATTGAAGGTCATAACAAAAGGATACCAGTCTTTTTCAGGGGTTTCGTCTCCTCCGGGTATATCAAGTTCAATTCCTTTTTCGGCCATTATACTGTTTTTCTCATGGATTCCGCTGTATACAGACATTACCCCAAGGCTCAGTACATAACATGATAAGGGCGACAATATGAAAATTATCAATACGGCAGCAAAAACCGCCAAAACTCTTTTCTTCGTTGA
>JALFXR010000241.1 GCA_022787405.1 Bacillota bacterium | reverse complement strand
AGCAGTGCTGGATGTATCAGTTAATGACCTGTTATCGGGAGAATTGAAATTAGCTAAAAAAGTTAGCAAGCGTAAGAAAACCGTTATTGTTACTCTTGTAATTCTTCTTCTGCTATATCTGTTCCCAGTATGGCATTTGATTCCTGTTACTTCACTAGATTTTTATAGTGCATCTGACGCCTCATATTTATTATTCCGGGGACTACCTACAAACAGGATTCAGGTTTCTAATGTTATACAGACAGCAGAAGCTGCATTTTCTGATATAGAGAGTACTTATGATGAGGCTAAAGAAAAGTATGGGGTGTTGAGTAGATACGCAATCCCATCAGATGACTACAGCGGGGTAATTACGGAAAATCACAAATTGAGGATCTGGTCTATAATTCTGAATCCATCCCCGACAGCAGAACATCGTGGATATATGTGGGTATATTACAGTAGTGAAGCTTTAGATAAAGATGGAAATGTTGTTTGCGGATCGTGGCGAGTTCCGGCATTGTGGTATTTGGATAAAGACGATGATGGCGAATGGTATGTAAAGGATATAAACGAAGGACCTTGATGCTGTGTTGAAGCAAGCGCACGGCTCAATGGTTATAGGTGAAAAGGTATACAAAATGAGAAAGTTAGTATTTAAATATATCGTATTACTATTATTGGTGTCGTTATCAATTAGTGGTTGCACTTATGATAATAATGATGATATAACATATAAAACTATATCAATGAGCAGTGTCACTCTAGAAATTCCATCCTCTTATGCAAAAGGAAATGATAGTGATTTTTATAAAGAGTTTCTTTCTGAAAGTAATAAGGATATGGTCTGGTTAGATTATACAGAAGATGATGATTACTACGAAGAAGGAAAAGAAGAAGCTTGGAATTCTCTTTCAAATATTGATGAATCAAAAACCAAGATAAAAGATATAAAACAATCCGAACTAGAAATTGATGGAGTTGTATGCCATAAGATAGAATACGTGGAAAAAGACTATAGCAGTATTCTGATTTTTATTCCAGTAGATAGCGGCGTAGTAACAGTTTGTGTTTATATTGAAGATGATGTTGTATTGGGTCATATACTTAAGTCAATTGCGATAGAGTAAGTGAATATAGGAAAAATAATATTGGGGTCATAATATTAAAAGCCAGTAGAGATAAAAATCTCTGCTGGGCTATTACTGGCGGTATCAGAGAAGTACTTACGGCTGGGGTATGCCATGTTTGTCCGAAACCAGATTTGCAGAGGCATTTACCGTAATCGGCGACCGTTCAACCCATTACGGAGCCTTCGATTGCTCACCTGCAAAGGCAACGGAAGAAGGTTGTTGCTGCTAGTCGTTGCATTCAGAACAAATGAAAGGAGCCGATAAGATGAACGTTCTTGCGGAGCTTGAGAAACTGCAAAAGGCGGCAATGAGGGATCCGGTGCTGAGGCAGCAGCTGCTCCAGAGCAGGGAAGCTGCAGAGCCGGTGAGCCGGTTTTGCAAGGTGGCCCGAGGTGCCGGCTACGATATTAATGAAATGGATCTTATTTACGCAGGGGAAGAGGCATACGCAGGCATGCGAAGGGCTACGAACGGTGGAGGAGAGAACTCGCCTATGCTCGAAAATGAGGATGATTACTACAGCCTCTTCATGTCTGCAATAGAGAAATAACCGGGAGGGCACTTTACCATGAGACTACATAACAAAGCAATACTGGTTCTGGTTGTATTAACGATGACCCTTGCCTTTGCATCCTGCGGGAAAAGCGAAGAGGCTTCATACTCACAGGTGGATGCCGCAAAGGCAAAGCAGCTTATGGAAACAGAACAGAACTACGTAATCCTCGATGTGCGTACCGACAGCGAGTTCAGCGAAGGGCACATACCGGGAGCGATGCTCATTCCGGACTACGAAATAGAAGAGAAGGCTGAATCGATGCTTAAGGACAAAGACCAGCTGATTCTTGTGTACTGCAGAAGCGGCAACAGAAGCAAAGGCGCCGCCGAGACCCTGGCTAAACTGGGATATACCAATGTTGTAGAGTTTGGCGGAATAATCGATTGGCCCTACGAAACAGAAAAATAAAGCATAGGAAGATAAAACGCTGTAGTGATGCTGCCGGGTATCCCTACAGCGTTTGTATAAATTCCTCAATAAGCGCGTTCACTGTATCCGGATTATCCGTATTGGAATTGTGGCCTGCGCCGTCGATCCACTTAAGGGGAATCCCGGTATTCCTGTGCCACGCCTTGTTATACCGTATGCATGACCCGGCATGATCCTGCTTCCCGCAGATGAGCATGGCCGGGCATTTTATTTCATAAGGAAGGTCCGCTTCCATGGCATCGGCCAGGATCCGGAACCCGTGTCCCGCCAGCCGGGAATAGCGCTTTTTGTCACCGTCATAGACCATCATCATATCCCGCATCAGCTTTCTGCCGTATTCAGATGTCGCCACACCATTTGACCCTGACCGCAAAAGAGCCTTCCAGGGATACCAGTAATACATCGTCTCAGTGTTTCGAAGCATCCACAGCTCAGCCCGGGTAATATACTTTCTCTGAAGCGGCGCGGAATCTATAGATACAAAACCGGCAAGCCGCTCCGGATAGAGCTGCGCGTACGCCTGTCCCACATAGCCGCCCATAGACTGGCCGATTATCACCGGCCGCTGGATGCCTTCTGATTTCAGTATCGTTTCCAGCCACCTTGCCTTGTCAAGAAGACTGAAGTCCAGTCTGAAAGGCCATGATGCGGCATGACCCGGAGCATCCCAGGTGAACACATTGTACCTTCCCCGGAAGCATTCAATCTGCTTGTCAAAGAGCCTATGGTCCGCAGTGAGCCCCGGAAGAAAAACCAGTGTCAGGTGACTGCGTTCAGGCACATCAAGCCAGTAGTGAATAGGACCATGATCTGTATGATATACTTTTTCCATCATAATGTTAGCATTTAAATTCATAACTATCCTCTCCCTGCTCGGTTAAGGGCATCCGATTATTGCAAATGCCACAAACAGTCGCCAAAAGCCCTAGTTTCTGCATGTTCCTGTGGCATTTATCGCAAAGGCAATGGAGGCTATGCCACAAAATACCGATGTATTCCCCGATATTTATGATATCTTGTGGCAAATATGATTATTAAGATTGGGGCAGGGCGGTGATTTGCCAAAAGCAATCGAAGAAAACCCTGATATTCGACGAGTTCTGTGGCATTTAAGTTGAGCTAAAAAGTACTCTGCCACAAAAAACCGCCAAAATCCCCAGTATCCATGATATCTTGTGGCAAACAGAGACTCGGGTACTCCGTAAACTCAACTCTGCAAGTTACATAATACAATTGCATTATCAATTATATCATAGAGTCAACAAAAGAGAATAATCGCTGATAACAGAGGAGGTGATAGCACATGGCTGGAGCGATAATTCTGGTGATTGTAGGGATTCTGCTCTTTAAACTGGCGGCCGGACTGGGGGCGCTGCTTGGCTGGGCAATTAAGATAATAGGGGTATTAATTAAAATAGGAGCTGTTTTCATTGTATGCTATAATTCTGGAAGAAGTTAGCGAACAAGGAAGAAAGCGAGGCAATATGCAGGTGACATGTGATTATGAAAGTAAATATGAAAACGGAGTGGAAGTCACATACATTGACATAGCCGGAGACTATGTTCCGGGAATTGCTGTGGAGATTCCGGGCACCGGCAAGAGGGTCCTTCAAATCAAGTGTCGTAAGGGTCTGCTCCTTTGTGGGCTGTTCTCGCCGGAAAAAATCGATGGGATCGACTTTGCGGCATGTGTATTCTCTGCGCCGGAGTTCTCAGATATGCTAATGGGGAAACCGCTGTTTGTGAGCAGCAAGGCGAAGGAAATAGGTGTGACGGAAGAAATGTCAGGCCGGGAAATAGCTGAATTGTTTAATGGCAATGGGAACGGGAATAGGCTTGAAGGAGGCAGCGAGTGAATATTTATATGTTTTGGCCGATTTTTCTGGCGGTATTTGCAGATGTTTTCTATCAGATATGTTCCAAGTCCACGCCAGCGACTTTGAATCCCTTTGCGGGACTAACCATAACCTATCTGGTTGGAGCCGCCATCACAATGGTGATTTTCTTCATAACCAGCGGAGGACAGAGCCTGCTGACAGAATGGAAATCAATCAACTGGACAACCTTTGTTCTTGGTTTTGCGATTGTAGGCCTGGAGGTTGGAAGCATCTACATGTACAGAGCCGGATGGAATATCAATACCGGGTACATTGTCAAATCCATAATACTGGCAATGGCACTGATAGTTGTAGGATACTTCATCTACAAGGAGCAGTTCACAATGAACAAGGCAATCGGCATAGCCGCATGTATGCTGGGACTGTTTTTCATAAATAAATAGATGCTTCCGGAGGATTACGCTTGCGGCTCATGCAGAGGAGGCATATGTTGAAGCAATCGCAGTTTGCTCTTATTTG
Source organism: Bacillota bacterium (assembly GCA_022787405.1). Lineage (GTDB taxonomy): Bacteria > Bacillota > Clostridia > Peptostreptococcales > Anaerovoracaceae > SUG1106. Next base: position 321 of record JALFXR010000241.1, on the reverse strand, counting down.
CTTCAACATCATTAGATTTTAAGCCCTGAAAAGGGCTCTTTTAAGGGGAGAATTTGAAGCATTTACTTTTCGCGAAAATTTGCTTCAACAAAATCGGAAAAATGTTGAAGCAAATAATTATTGATAAAGATATTTGCAACAATTGGAAAAAATTAGGCGATAAAACAGGGGCTCAAGAGGGCTGGTTTGAAGCATTTTTTTGTTTTTCTTCATTGCTTCAACATCCAACGTTAGGAGGATTCCGGTGCTTCAAGGAGATATCAATTAAAACAACATAATTAGCAAGATAGTGTTGTTAAAACAACATAATATATGATAGAG